>NZ_JBJEEX010000117.1:0-27218 GCF_051873495.1 Floccifex sp. | reverse complement strand
AAAAGTATATTCTAAATGACTATTAGATGAGTCAATTAGAATATACCAGGAATATCTTTATGAAAAAGAAAAAAATATTACTATTAGTTATACTCATTATTTGTATATCTTTAATAGGCGGATCGGCTTATTATTTAAGTGACAGTTATCCTGCTAATCAAGAAGAAATTGCTTCTTATATAGACAACACCAATGTTACGATTAATAAATTAGATAATGGAAATTATGAATTTATGCCTTCGAATCCTACAACTGGTTTTATTTTTTATCCCGGGGGAAAAGTTGATTATGAGGCATATATTCCTTTAATGGAACAGTGCGCTAAACAAGGGATTCTTTGTGTCTTAGTGAAAATGCCTTTTAATTTAGCAGTATTTGACTTAAATGCAGCTGATGGTATTCAAGCTCAATATCCCGATATTGAAAACTGGTATATTGGTGGACATTCATTGGGTGGTTCAATGGCTGCTTCGTATGTAAGTAAACACATTGAAGATTATCGTGGTTTAATTTTATTGGGTTCTTATTCGACAAGTGATATTTCGAGTGAACTAGATGTATTATCTATTTATGGATCTGAAGACCATGTACTAAATTTAGATAAATATAATGAAAATAAAAAACATCTTCCGGATGATTTTAAAGAAATAATCATTGAAGGGGGTTGTCATTCTTATTTTGGAGTTTATGGACACCAAGAAGGAGATGGAAATCCTACGATTTCAAATTTTGAACAAATTCAAATCACAACGGATGAAATCATTTCATTTATTAAAGAGAGTCAACATGGCGTTTAATTATAAAAAGAATAAAATCAATTGTTCTAAGGATTAATTTATAACAATTGAAGAAGGAGTAAGTGTACAAATTATGCACATTGGCTCATTTGATAGTGAAGATAAAAATATTAAAAAAATGGAGTTAGTATGTATAAAATAATGATTGTTGAAGATGACCGTGGCATTGCCCAGGCTATTCAAGTTCAAGGAGAACAATGGAATCTACAAGTTCATATTACCGAAAATTTTCGTGATGTAATGAGTGAATTTGCCTTTTTTAATCCTCATTTAGTATTAATGGATATTTCTTTGCCTTTTTTCAATGGCTATCATTGGTGTAATGAAATTCGTAAAGTATCAAAAGTCCCTATTATTTTTATTTCCTCTGCTTCGGATAATATGAATATGATTATGGCTATGAATATGGGAGCTGACGACTTTATTGCCAAACCTTTTGATCAAAGTTTATTAATGGCCAAAATTCAAGCATTACTTAGAAGAAGTTATGATTTTTCAAATCATGTATCGTTATTAGAACATCGTGGAGCCATTTTAAATTTAGGAGATGGTTCTTTATCATATCAAGATCAAAAAATATCTTTATCTAAAAATGAATATCGTATTTTATTAACTTTAATGGAAAACAAAGGAAAAATTGTGTCTAGAGAAAAACTAATGGATGCTCTATGGAAAACCGATAGCTTTGTGGATGAAAATACGTTATCTGTTAATGTGAATCGTTTACGAAAGAAACTGGATTCCTATGGTTTAACGAATTTTATTTTGACTAAATTTGGAATGGGATATATTATCGAGGATTGATTATGAATTTATTAAAACAATATTTAAAACAAAGAAAGAACATAATCATTTGTATTACCTTAGTTTATTTTATCTTTTTTATAAGTTTTTTATTATATGATTTACCTCTAAGAAGTTTATATTATCCTTTTTTACTATGTATAGTCATCAATATTCTTTTCTTTATTATTGATTTTTATTATGTAAAAAAGAAACATCAAACTTTAAGTCAAATACAAGTGTTGTATGAATCTTTTCCTATGTCTCAAAGTATTGAAGAAGAGGCTTACCAACAAATCATTCATCAGTTAATCCAGGAACAAAGAGACTATAAAACACAGATGGATCAAAAATACGATGACATGATTGATTACTATACAACATGGGGACACCAAATTAAAACACCTATTGCGGCTATGAAACTCCATCTTCAAAATGAAGATAGTCCTCTTTCTTTTAAATTATCTACTGATTTATTCCATATTGAACAATACGTCGAAATGGTTATGACATATTTACGATTGGATTCAAATAATACTGACTATGTGTTTCATGAAGTGGATTTAGATGATGTCATAAGACAAGTAATTAAAAAATTTGCCCCTGAATTCATTGAACGAAAAATTAAATTAAATTATGAATCCATTTCAGATTTTATTATAAGCGATGAAAAATGGTTATCCTTTGTGATAGAACAAGTTGTATCCAATGCGTTAAAGTATACTCCCAAAGGAAGTATTTCTATTTATTTGAAAGACAAAAACATTCTTTGTGTTCAAGATACCGGAATCGGTATTGCTTCAGAAGATCTTCCTCGTGTCTTTGAAAAAGGTTATACTGGATACAATGGAAGAATGGATTCTAAGGCAAGTGGTCTTGGTTTATATTTATGTAAACGAGTATGTGATAACTTAGGACACGATATTTCCATTGATTCCATAATAGATAAAGGAACAACCGTTTATATTGATTTAAGTCAAGTTCAGTTAGAAAAAGAATAATAATTGCTCTTTTCTATATAATATAGAAAAGAGTTTTTAATAGGAGAATTTATGGAATATACATTAGAAGAATTAGTGGAAGCTAAAAGACAAATCGATTCAACTCTACATAAATTAGAAGAAACACTAAAAACATTGGAATCGAAAGAAAATCCGAGTCGATGTAAGTCACAAATCACATTAGCTAAAAGAAGAATTAAGGCATTTGAACTTGCGAATCATTTTATTGTAAAGGAAATAGAAAAAATGGAGAAATAATTATGAATTCAATTGAAAATATTATTAAAAACACCAATGAAGAAAATCAAAATAAAACCGATTGGACTAAAGCTTGGAGTACTAAATATCCTGTTCTAAAAACTTATCAAAATGAAGTCGATATTCCTAAATACTCCCGACAAATAAGGACAATGTTTAATGATTTACAGGCAACTTATGGATATAGTGAACTCGATGCGATGTTAGTTTTAAAAGACATTCTTGCTCATGAATATATGGATCACAAAAAGTAATATATCTCTTTTTCTTACAAAACTGTTAGAATTTGAGTGAAATTGTAAGCAAACAAAATAGTATGACAAACACTCTTCTTGTTAGAATTTAGACAGAAAAAGGAGGACTTATATGAGTATCTTAAATGTAAAAGGAGTACAAAAAATATACACCAATCGCTTTGAACAAAATAAAGTCGAAGCCTTAAAAAATGTCAATTTTTCCGTTGAACAAGGAGAATACGTTGCGATTATGGGAGAATCGGGTTCAGGAAAAACCACGTTATTAAATATATTAGCTAGTCTGGATAGTCCTACTAGTGGAACCATTTTATTAGATGGATTTGATTTATCAAAATTAAAGGAATCTCAAAGAGCTGAATTTCGAAGAGACAATCTTGGTTTTGTGTTTCAAGAATTTAATTTATTAGACACATTTTCTATCGAAGATAATATTTATCTTCCTTTAGTCTTACAAGGAAAACATCATAAAGAAATGAAAGCATTACTAGATCCTATTGCCAAACAATTATGCATTGATTCTTTACTTAAGAAATTTCCATATGAATTATCGGGTGGACAAAAACAAAGAGTCGCTATTGCTCGTGCTTTAATTACCCATCCTAAAATCATTTTAGCCGATGAACCAACCGGAGCCCTTGATTCTAAATCAAGTGATGAACTTCTTTCTTTGTTTAGTCAAATCAATGAAAAAGGACAGACAATCTTAATGGTTACGCATTCCATTAAAGCAGCGTGTCATGCTTCACGTGTTTTATTTGTCAAAGATGGTCAAATTTTTCATCAAATTTATAGAGGAAACCAAACCAATGAACAACTCTATCAAATGATTTCGGATACATTGACTTCTTTACTTACACGAGGTAATTCACTATGAAACTAAGTTTTAATTTAAACTTTGCGATGAATGCCATTAAAAAGAATAAGAAAACCTATGGACCTTATATTCTTACAAGCAGTGGCATGGTTATGATGTTTTATATTATTCGCTATCTTATACAAATGCCAAGTATGGAAACAATTCCAGGTGGCGAAAGCATTGCGATGATGTTGAATTTTGGATCCTTTGTCCTTGCCTTATTTGCTCTTATTTTCTTGTTTTACACACATTCTTTTTTAATGAAACAAAGACAAAAAGAATATGGTTTATATAATATGTTGGGAATGGGAAAGAAACATTTAAGTATTTTATTAGCCTGGGAAACAATTATTATTTTCGTAATTTCCATTTGTTTAGGTCTATTTTCTGGTTTTTTATTATCAAAGATGAATGAATTATTATTAATTCAATTTATGGATGGAACCATTAATTATAATTTAACGATGAATTTATCCGCAGTTATTTATACTTTTATTGTCTTTATTCCTATTTTCGTTTTAATTTTTATAAAAAGTTGGTTTTCTATTCTTAAAATGAATACCATCACTTTAATGAAAAGTGAACAAATAGGAGAAAAACCACCCAAAGCCAATTATGTATTCGGAATTGTAGGCCTTATTCTATTAGCAATTGCCTACTATATTGCCCTTTCCATTGAAAGTCCCTTAATTGCCTTAGCATGGTTTTTTATCGCCGTTAGTTTGGTCATTATTGCCACATATTTATTGTTTATTTCAGGATCGGTAGTATTGTGTAAAATCCTACAAAAAAACAAAAACTATTACTATCAAAAAAATCACTTTGTATCCGTTTCCTCAATGAGCTATCGTATGAAAAGAAACGGAGCTGGGCTTGCTTCCATTTGTGTATTAAGTACGATGGTTATTGTTATGATGATGGGCGCTGGGAGTTTATATTTTGGGAAAGAATATAGCTTAAATGAACGATATCCCTATGATTTTTCTCTTTCTTTTTATGATGAAAATGAAGTATTTTATAAACAAGAAGTGGATGCTTTACTTAAAGAACAAAATGTAAATCCCATCAATTTAAAGAAATATTCAATCGCATCAACGACTGGTTTATTTGAAAATGGCAAATTGATATTAGATCCCACTCAAGTGAACGAAGCCAATGCCCAAACAATGGATAATGTAGCTAATATTTATCTTATTTCACTTGATTCTTATAATGTGTCAATGAACAAAAATGAAGTTCTTGAGGACAATGAAATATTGATGCACTGTGTTCGTACTTCTTATAACGATGATTCGATTTCTTTGAAAGACGGTACAAAATGGGTTATTAAAAAACAAGTAGATGATATGCTTACTTCTGGTGAAGCAGTCATGAATATTATTCCTTCTATTTTTATGGTTGTGAAAGATATAAATCCCGTAATAAATTGTTTTAATTCTCAACTCGATGAACAATATCCTTGTTTTATTAAATACAAATATGAATTTGATACCCATTTATCAAAAGAAAAACAATTTCAATTAAATGAAATTCTTTATAATCACTTGCGTAATTTAAGCATAGAATACAATTCTCCCTTTTCTTTAGAATTTAAAGAACAAGAACGAAGTGAATTTTATAGTATTTTTGGAGGTATCTTCTTTTTAGCTATTTTCTTAATGATTATTTTTGTAGCTGCTACCGTATTAATCATTTATTACAAACAAATTAGTGAAGGATATGAAGATAGGAATCGTTTTGAGATTATGCGAAAAGTAGGAATGAAAGACGAAGATATTCGTAAAAGCATTAATTCCCAAATGTTGACTATTTTCTTTTTACCATTAATCATGGCTGCTTTACATGTTACCTTTGCCTTTCCCATTGTACAAAAATTATTGGCTATGTTTAATCTAAGAAATGTTACTCTTTCTTTAATTGTAACGGGTATTTGTATTTTCATATTTGGTTTATTCTATGTCATTGTCTATAAAATCACTTCCAATGTGTATTATGATATTGTATCGGGTCATAAACAATGAATAAGAAATGGGATCTTATTGTCTTAATTGTTTCTATTCTAATCGACATTTTATTTCATTGTTTGATTTTATTAATTAAATTAATATTTAGGGTGCATTTTTAAAAATGTACCCTAATTTTTTATGCGATGAATGATATTCTTAATTCCGGTTATAAAAAAAATCATAGTGCCACTTAATATAAATAAAAATCCTATAGGAACTAAAAAGAAGTTTTCATGTAGAATACCATTGGCATCAATATATTCAACACTTAATCCTTTAATAATTAAACAAAGTGTTCCTATACACAACAAAACAACACCTATAATCACCATGATTAAATTCATTTTTGTTCGTCTTGTTTCACTTCCATCTTTAATTAATTTCGTTGTCATATCATTTTCCTCTAAAATTAATTCATCAAGAGAAACAGAAAATTCCTTAGATATTAATACAATTAATTCTAAATCTGGTAAGTTTTTATTGTTTTCCCAATTTGATATTGCTTGTCTGGTCACATTAAGTTTTTTAGCCATTTGTTCTTGGGTGAGATTATTTTCTTTTCGTATTTGTTTAATTTGTTTAGCAAATTCCATATGTTTTTACTCCTTATTGATAATTTCATTTTAAAATAAAACTATGAATTATCAAGAAAGTCATTCTTACTTCGTGTAAAGCATTGCTTGCATTAGATAAATTCATTATTATTTACGGCTAATTTAAGATTAAATCTTGGATTAGCCGTATTTTTATTCAATTAAAAAGAAGATCGATGTGATCTTCTGTGTTTCATTGATTAAATATTATCTTGTAAAAAATTCATTACAAGTCTTACCATTACATCTTTTTCATCGGCTCTACTTTCTGCAATCATTAAAGTAATTGCGACAAGAGCACTATTAGAGATGATTTGTTTGCCATTAATAACCAAATGATTATTTTTATTTAGAAATTCCAAAAAGATAGATGCACCAATTCTTTTGCAGCCATCAACAAAAGGATGATCCTTTATTAGAAAATACAACAAGTTCGCCGCTTTTTCTTCAATACTAGGATATAGTTCACTTCCAAATACATTTTGATATACAGCAGCAAGAATCCCATTAAGTTTTCCTTTTTCTCTTTCAACTCCAAACACAGTAGAAGTATCACTAAATTTCATACTATCAATTAAATTACGACATTCTTTATATGTTAACTGATAAATAGATGAAATTCCTTCTGGTTTTTTTACACATCCATGATCATAATCATCCAACAAATTTAATGCCTCAGAATATTTGATTACGACATCATAAACATCTTGTTCATCTAATTCTAATGTGTTCGCTATTATTCGAGATTGAATTTCAACCGTTTTATTTAAAGCTTCAATTCGCTTTTGATTAATCGCATAACCTTGAATCATATAATCCTTTAGTATGCTCGATGCCCATTTTCTAAATGTAATACCACGTTTTGATTTAACACGATATCCAACTGAAATAATCATATCAAGATTATAGTATTTAACATTTCTTTTTACTTTTCGTTCACCTTCAATTTGAACTAGTGCGTTTTCCGCACATGTTGATTCTTCTAGCAATTCACCATCTTTATAAATATTACTGATATGTCTAGTAATACGTGTTCTATCTACATCAAATAATTCAGCCATTTGATCTTGTGTCAACCATACATTTTCGCGATTTTCACTTACAGTAACCTCTAGTTCTAATTCACCGTCTTTAAAAACAATTATTTCGTTTCCCATATTTTTCCTCTCTTTCTTAAAACGTTTAAATGTGATAAATATTTTGATTTATAGTAGTGAAATAAAAATAACTAAACTCGAAGATTTTTTAATATTGGATTTGATGTTTTTGGATTTAAGCTTTCTAATAATTTTGTATTTTTATATTGGAATATTGTTAGTTATTTTTTTAGAATATTTTTATTAGAAGTTATTGATATTATACCATATATAAAAAATAACTATTATATTTATTTTCGTAATTTATCATAATAAAAAAACAAGATGCATTTTGTGTTAAAATGCACCTTAACTATTATTCACAATGAAAAGTCCATCCATTATCACCGTGATAAATCATTTGTTTAGTCATGCCTCCATCAATACAAATGTTTTCTCCGGTAATGAATCCTGCCATATCCGAGCATAAATATAAAACCATATTAGCTATATCCATTGGATTCCCTACTCTTCCTACGGGTTGTTGGATGGCATCGGCTCCTTCATATACTGTGTAATTCGTATCAATCCAACCAGGAGATATTGAATTCACTCTTACTTTACCAGCTAAGCTCATTGCCAAGGAATGAGTAAGAGAGGCAATGCCTCCTTTCGCTGCAGTATAACTTTCGGTTTCAGGTTGACTCATACGATCTCTTGAAGAAGAGATATTCACAATCGCTGCGTCACTAGAAAAATATGGCATAAATAATTTGCTTAAATAAAAAGGAGCTGTCACACCCACTTTTAGAGCGTATTCAAAGTCTTCATAGCTTCCATTGGTAATACCACACATTTTAGGAAGAGCGTTATTAATTAAATAATCAATGTGTCCATAGTCTTTAATAACTTTTTGAACAAATTGTTCAAGTGTTTCTTTATTGGCTAAGTCACCAACAAAATAATCATTCTCTAAAATATCTATACTACATACATGAGCACCAGCTAGTTCAAATTGTTCTTTAATACATTTTCCAATTCCTTTAGCTGCACCTGTTACAACCACTACTTTATTTTCAAAATTGAAAACAGATTCATTATTTTTGTTCATCAATGACCTCCTGTATAGAAGAATATCCTTTTTTCGCAAATAAATAATCAAAGTCATCTTCCATTTCTAGCGCAAAGGCAATCTTAATTAGAGAAGAAAAAGATATTTCACCTGTTCTTTCAAACCGTTTAATCGAACCATAACTTACATTCGCTCTTTTACTTAATGCTTGTTGAGTTATCTTTTTTTCCTTTCTTCTTTTTACGACTCTTTGAACAATTTCCATATTAATGTCTTGTGGTGATCTTAAAAAACTAAAGTTATCCATAGATAATATTTTATCTATTTTATGCTAAAAAGTCAATTTTTGGATAATATATTATCTATTTATTAATCGACAAACATTACTTACTGTTTGTTCCAATGACTCTTTTCCATCAAGTAAAGCTTGTGATAAACTCTTAGCTTCATTGGTTATCGAAAACATAGCTGTCAGTCCGATTTCATATAAATTTGATGCATCGGATGTGATTCTTCCCGCAAAGGCAATAACAGGAATATGATAAAGAGATGCCTTTTTTAAGATACCTGATATTGTTTTTCCATGAATGGTTTGAGAGTCAATGCTTCCTTCTCCGGTAAAAATATAGTCGGCATCTTTTATTTTTTCTTCAAAATTCACAACTTTTAAAACCATATCAATGCCACTCGATAGATTCGCTCCTAGTAAATAGAAAGCACCTCCTAGTCCTCCTGCTGCTCCTGTTTTAGGAATGGTGTTCAGATCAACTTCTAAACAATCATTAAAGTGTACTAGACAAGATTCTAAATAAGCTAATTGTTCTGTATTTGCTCCTTTTTGTGGTCCAAACACATAGGTAGCACCGCTATTACCAGTAAAAACATTGTCTACATCACTGGCAACTGTAATAGATATTCCTTCTAATTTTTTCTTAGTTTCACTAAAATCTATGGTTTTAATTTTTAGAATAGACGACAATTCACATGGAAGAATATTATTATTTTCATCATAGAACTTTGTTCCTAGAGCATACAATAAACCAAAACCTCCATCATTTGTTCCCGTTCCACCTAGTCCAATAATAAATTCTTTGGCTCCTTTTTCTAGAGCATCTAACATCATTTCACCGAGTCCAATACTTAATCCAATAGTAGGGTTTCTTCTTTCTTTGGGGATTAAATGAATGCCACAGCTTGATGCGCTTTCCATCACACAGAGTCCTTCTTGGTTTATTCCATAGTTTGTTTCTATTATTTCTTTAAAGGGATTATGTACTTTGACTGTTTGTATATGACAACCCGTAGCATTTATTAATACTTCACTTGTTCCTTCTCCTCCATCAGCCATGGGTAAAACTATACATTCTATAGTTGGATCTACTTTTTCAATTCCGTTTTTCATAGCTTGGCATGCTTCAAAGGCATCCATGCTTTCTTTAAATGAGTCTGGACAAATAACGATTTTCATAATTCAAGTGTAAATAAAATAAAAAAAGGAATCAAGAACTCATACAGTTCTTTCAATTCCTTTTTCTTCAAAGAAACGATCAGCTATATAGTCAGCAGATTCAGCCCATAAACCATTTTCAGTTTCTCTTAATATTAAATATGTTTTTGATTTATAGAATTCTCCTAATGCTGGCATAAAATCTAAATTTAATTGTTTTTGTATCACATGAACGACTTCTCTTATTTATGTCTCAGTTTGATTTATATTGTTCTTTTTATCTTGACATACAATTTAACATTGAACATTTTTTAAGTAAAACCCAACAAATGCCAGGTATCATAATTGAAGCAAAACAATATACTACAACTATGAAACAAGAAGAAATTTCTTCTTTCATTATCATTGGTATTTCTTTCTATAAGAAGCATATAAAACAAGTGAGTAAGAATGTATAAATAGGGTTTATCGTTACCAAAATTGAATTTTTATCAAAAATGGTAACGTTAAACCCTTGTTTTCATAGAAAAACTCCCGACTCGTCTATTATATTTCGTTGACAATTCTTAGTTTATTGCATACTAATAATTTATTTTAAAACAAATAATGTATCCATAGAATTCACAGTTTGATTTACACTGCGTTCTTGAATGGATTTTTCTTTTGCGTTTGTTACAACAATCATCGTTGTCATATCATATTTTTGCTTCAAATAATCCATGTCTGCTGTAACAATTACATCACCTTTTTTTACTTTTTTGCCTTGTACCATTGTAGATGTAAATCCTTTTCCATTTTCATTTACTGTATCTAACCCAATGTGTACTAATATTTCAATTCCATCATTAGTTGTAACTCCAAATGCATGTAGACTTGGAAAAAATGCTGAAATTACCCCATCACATGGTGATACAAAGGTATTCCCACTTGGTATAATGGCAATTCCATCACCAAGCATTTTCTGTGAAAACATAGAATCATTAACCTCTTCTAATTGAACGCATTCCCCGTTTATCGGACTTCCTACTTCTAATGAATTATTTTTTTTAAATAAATTAAACATTGTATATTCCACCTTTCAAACTTATCTTTTTCAATAATTTTATTTTGAAAACAACTTGTTTTTGCAGCACCAAGGCTAGCAAAAAAACAGTTAGATTTTTTTATTTTATTATGTGTTGTATAGGATCATTTTTTTTCTTGTAGTATTCATATCCTACAGTATTTAATTTTAAAATATCCGCTTCATCTAATATCGGACTTATTTTGATCATTGGCTTATCAGTAATTATTGCTGCACTTGTAGTTGAAAGAAGAATATCATACTCACTTATATCTTCATCTCTATAAGACAAGACATCAATAATTCTAGATACATTCATATATGGAACTAACGTATTTAATCTTTGTTGTAGAAGTTTGTTGACCCCTACACTATTCTCACTAATTAAAAGTACATTTATTTTTTTCTTTTGTCTGTCTAGTGCATTTACTAAATGTAACGTTAAATATGCTATCTCATCATCACTTATAAAATATCCAAAACTTTTTTCTATCGATTTACAACAATCTCTTGTTATTAAAAATGTATTTCTGAATTGTTTTTTTATAACTGGCAAAAGAGTGTTTTCCATCGGTATATTGTGTTCAAATCTTGTAATTGCCGGTTTACAATGCTGATATAAAGAATTAAAAAGCTCTTCGTCTTTATCAAACGGATAATCAAAAATTTTCATCCATCCATGAATTAATTGATAAGCCATAATTTTTGCACTTGCATTAGTGCTAGTTTCTTTCGATTCAGAAACGATGGATTGTATATGTACTTGTAGATAGTGTACTTCTTTTTCGTCAATAGTTATGGAATATGCTTTTTCAATAGCTTGGCAAATAATTTTTGCTTCATGATAGTAACTCGATACTTCTAATTTTTTGATGAAATTTTCAGATAAAGTTATTGGACATTCATCTAATATACGGATATATGAAATAAAAACTCGTGTCAAAAGTCTTTGCATACGATCAAATGACAGATTATTAAACAGTGATAAATTAGTGTTTAAAACCACATTAAATAGATCATAAAAATTTGTATCTGTGTAATCAATTGATGGATATATAAAATAGTCTGTGGGTTTGTAATTGGGATTTAATATTAACTCGCTTAATTTATTGTATTTTTCATTTTGAATCATAAAATCAAAAATACAATCTCGAATATGTCTTTCTTTTCCCTTTACATATATACCCATGTTATTTGAAATAATATCTAACTTTTTATGTATAAAATAATCCTTTAGTGAGTGAATATCTTTATTTATCGTAGCTTTCGATACATAAAGCTCTTCCCCTAACATACTTGATTTACAAGGATCTGTTGCCGTTAATATTCTAAGTGCAATATATGACCGCCTTGCCACGGGAGAATATTCTTGATTTGTTTCAATTTGAGAACAGAATTTATTTTTCAAAGATAGTTTTGCGGAATCAGATCCAATCATTTGAATACCTGTTCCCTGTTTTTTTATTAATTCAATATCAAATGAATTACAAATTTCTTGCACAACTTTAAGATCCATTCTGACTGTTTTATTTGAAACTTGTACAACATCTTTTATTTGATCAACAGTTATAGGTTCTTCCTGATTTAATAGTAATTGAATAATTCGAACAATTCTTTGATTCATAAATATCTCCTTACTAGAATATTGTAGGCTGTATAATTAACAAAATAACATGGATTGTTTCCATGTTATCTCAAGATTTTATATATTTCTCTTGCAACCCCATCTTCTTCGTTTGTGTATTCCGTTATATATTTTGCCTTATCTTGCAGACATTTTACAGCATTTTTCATAGCAAATCCTAATGAAACAACATTTAGTAAAGAGATATCATTTATATCATCACCAAATGCCATTGTTTGTTTATACTGTTTTTCATCGCAAATTTTTTTAACAATATCACCTTTGTTAATGTTATTTTTCATAATATCTAAACTATGAATATGAGATGATGTAATCGAAAGATGATTTTGACAAGCGTGTATGATTTTTTCTAGTTTTTTATCATCTTCATCTATCAGTAACACTTTATAAATATCATCACTAATTGATTCAAAAGAGTGAATGGTTTTATAAACTTTTATCTTACCGATTTCTTCTAACTCAGAATACATAAATCTAGAATCATCATCACTACAATAAATTGAATTAATTCCTTTAAAATAATATTTATTAATAGAATATTTTTGAATAGCATCCCATAGTATTTTAAGATTATCTTTTTCAACACTATGTGCATATATATCATTTCCGATTTTTGAAACAGCTCCATTAAATGCAATTCTATGACATCTGTAATCAATTGAATCAGCAATTGCATCAACAAAAAATATTGGTCTACCACTCACCAAGTATATATCAATGCCTTTATTTAAACACTGAACTAGAGTTTGTTTATTTTTAATACTAACTATTTTTTCAGAATTCAATAAGGTCCCATCTAAATCTATAAAAATAGCATCCACTTTACTCATAAGCTTGTTTTAATATTGCAATGCATTCATCATGAGATGCAAACGGAAGATGATATAAAATAGGTGAATTACATATTTCATCAAATTGTTCTTTCGTAACTCCCATTGAACTTAATGTCACTTTCATTCCAATTGATTCCATGAATTTTTCTACAATGCCTACTAATTCACTTGATGAATGATTTATCTTTGATGGGTCCATAACATCTGCTAATTTAGCGAAATCTTCTTCGTGTTTGTAATTCATTACACGTATAAATGGAATAAACACACATGCCAATGCAACACCATGAGTTATATTTGTTACCCCTCCAATAATCTCACTAAGTGGATGAGGAATATCAGCTCCTGAATTCGATAATGCTCTACCAGCCAAAGTATCTGATAAACTCATATACTTTCTATACTCTATATTTGTAATATCTTGATGAAGTTTTGGTAAATATTCACAAATCAATTTAATAGCATTTACACTATCAAAACGTGAATAAACACTATGATGTACATTCAAATAACTTTCAAAAGCATGCGTGAATGCATCGAAACCTGTGGCCATACTCATTTTTAAAGGTAACGTTGCTACAAGATTAGGATCTAAAATAACTTCTTTAGAAATACATTGTGGATGATAAATTGTGCATTTATCATGATTTCTAGAAATTACAGCCGCTTGTGTTACTTGAGAGCCTGTTCCAGACGTAGTTGGAACCGAAATAATAGGAAGAACATTTTCTGAATATATTCCATAATCTTCATAAGGTGAATCAAATTTTTCAAATAACATATCCCAATCTATATTTTCATCTTGATTTGCCAAAGCCAATACTTTAGCTGTATCAATAGAACTTCCTCCACCAACAGCTAAAATAACATCAGCATGATATTCAATTAATTTTTTATGTGCTAATTCAACCATCGTTGTGCTTGGATTCGGTGCTACTTGATCAAAATGATAATATTCGAATCCATTATTCACACATAAATCTTTTACACGATTATATAATGGAACTAAAGGTTCATCTGGTGTGCTTACAATAAATATTCTTTTACCATATTTTTTTAAAACATTTGGTAATTGTTCTAAAGCATTAAAATCAAAATATATTTTACTCGGTTGATAATAAGTTTCCATTCCATACCTCTACTCTCTACTCATAAACAATGCGTATCCATCCAAAATACTTTGATGATCTTCTTCAGGTTTCATTCCTGAAACTGTGCATGCACCAATTACTTGATCATTTTCTAATACAATCGGAATACTTCCTGGAGTAAATGTGTAATCACTATGATTTAAGCCGTATTTTTGAACTAAATTCTTTTCATTTCCTTCGTTTTTTTCAAACAATTCTAATGTAGACATTCCAAAATACAAGCAAGAATTCTTTTTTCTATCTAACCAGCGTCCATTGTCAACAATACATGCATCCGACATATATCTATATACTTCTTTATTATATAAGGTGATAGAAATACAGTATTTGTCAACATTTTTATTTTTTAAATAATCATGAATACACATTCCTAGTTGATAGCCCATTTCACATGTACAATTATTAATTTTTAATTTATATTTCATACGATTACCTCAAAACAAGAGAACCGATAGTTGTTTCTAATATAAACAAGATAGCAAAAACTACAAAGACCGCAACACAAATTCCTAATTGGCCTTCCTTTTTTATTTTTGTCATCATTTTTCCAAATGAAAAGTACCCTTTCCATTTATATATTTTATTTAAAGCAAGAATACCCAAAATCATTGTTACAAAGTTCAAAAAACATGCACTAAAAAATGTGATAGCCAATAATTTAAATCGATTCCCTTCAATATTTTTATATTCATTAAAATCTTTGATATATTGATCTGCAACAAAATAAGTAAATAAAGATGCTGTTGCAATAATAAATCCACAGACTACAGACATATTTTTGGATATTACATCTGTTAATGGTTGTTTTAATAATGCAGACAAAAATCCTGTATATAAGCAAATTAGTAATATTAAGATAATAGATATAACTTTTATATATTTTACATACTTAATAGCTTCTTCATTTTTTAAAAATATGCGTTTCTTTTTGACTTCTTGTTTATTCATCGTATCCTCCTAAATAAAAATAAGGCAAGATTGATACCTTGCCTTAGAATTTTAATCAATATTAAGAATATCTTTTACTTTCGTTGCAATGTTTTGTACTTGAACACCGTAAATGATTTGTAAAGATTTATCCCCGCGTACAACACCAACTGCCTTTAAATAATTTTTCCAATCATCATCGCTTGCAACAATAGAATCATCTTTTACTGTGACTCTTAAACGCGTTGCGCAGTTTGTCACTGTTTCAATATTTTCTGGACCACCTAAGGCTTCAATGATCCTTGCTTCTAATGAATCTTCTGCAGTTGAAACTGTATTAGCTCCATCTTTTTCACGATATTCTTTTTTACTAAATAAATGAACTTCCGCTTCACCGCGACCTGGTGTTTGTAAATCAAATTTAACGATCATGAATCGGAATACAGCATAGTATACTACAAACATTAAAGGAATCAACCAAAGAGCTGACATCGCATGCACTTTTTGAGGTTGGAATAAGTTTGGAATCATAAAGAACAATGCTGTTCCGTTGATACTGATTTTTGTAATTTCTGCTAATACATAACATATACCACATAATGGAGCATAAACTAACCAATATAATTGTGGAGCGGCAAATAAGAATGTATATTCAAATGGTTCAGAAATACCAACCATCATTAATGTAAATACAGCTGGTAATAATAATGAGGCAACTGCTTTTCTATTTTCTTTATTTGCACATTTATACATAGCTAATGCTGCACCCGGAATTCCACCTAATTGGAATAATAAACGTCCGTTTGTAAAGTTACGTGTGATATATCCTGTAGCAGTTTTACTAGCAGCTTGACCATTAATGATATTTTTTACACCTTCATATACAACACCATCGATTGTCATTGTTCCACCAACTTTTGAATATTCAATTGGGAAAGCAATTAAGTGATGTAAACCAAATGGCAATAAAGCTTTATCTAAAGTACCAAATACAAATGTTCCAAGTAATCCACTTTCACCAATAAATGTTGTAATGGCTTGTAATGCCCCACCAATAAATGGCCATACATAATAAGTAATGATTGCTAAAGGAACAGAAAGAATTGTTACCATGATTATAACGGTTTTTGTTCCTGCGAAGAAACCAAACATTTCAGGTAGTTTAGTATCTACGAATTTATTATGTACTAATGCAGCAACAAGACCAACAATTAGTCCGGAAAACATTCCCATATTATAAGTAAAAATTCCTAAGAAATCTCCGAATAACGCATTATAATTCATAGCGGCTTCCATAGTCATTCCAGAAGCCATTAAGTTTTCAATTGCTATTGTTTCTTGGGTAACTCCATTCAAACTTGCCCAGTTACCAATTCCAGCTGTGTAAGTAAAGAATAGTACCAAACCAGCAAAAGCAGCCCATCCTTTTTCTTTTTTTGCCAATGTAAATGCAATAGCCACTGCGAACCACATTGACAATGTATTCATAAAGAAGAAACCACATGATGCTAACATGGAGAAAATGTTATAGAAGAATCCTCCTGGTTCAAGAATATAGTTAGTAAATGCACTACCGATACCAACGAAGAAACCAACCATAACAAGCAAGATAATTGGTACCATCATGGCACCAGCAAAAGTTTGTAATTTAGCTTGAATCTTTTTAAACATATTGTCTCGATCCTCTCTTTCTGAATTTATAATATCAATGGGAGTAAGCGTTTACAATTTCGTGACCATTAAATAAAGTTACGGATTGATACGGTAAAAATTTAACATTTTATTCACAAGCCAATAAATAAATTGATTCACAATATATTTCAAGAGCTTTTAATAAATCATTTAATGGCATACTTTCATTAGGTTGATGACATTTTGTATCATAGCCATCAAATGTAGCTCCAAAAGCAATTCCATGATCCAACACACGAGCATAACTTGCACCACCTTTTGTTAAAGGCTCAGCTACTTCTTTTGTGATATTAAAGTATGCCTGTGATAATTTATTGATTAATTCCGATTCTTTCGGAACATATAACAATCTTTTTTCTCTTAGTTTTTGCAATGTAGGAAATAATTGTTTTAACTTATCTTCAATGTATTCTGGCTTTATTCCTTTTGGATATCTTAAATCCATACGAATAGCATATGTATTTTCTTGCATGGTTAACATATAAGGAGCAATTGAAGTTTTTCCCATATCTATATCTTCATAAAAAATATTACAATCCTTCCCATAAGGGTCTTTCAAATAATTGGATACATCTGTTAGTAGTGAAACAAAACCTGCATCGAAATATATACTATTTTCTATAACAAATTTTGCTAACTCAAATAATGGATTTTCTGCCCTTTGAGGATTTCTTGTCAAAGCTGATTTACCTTGAAACTCAAATATAGCAATTCCATCTTTGAACTTATGTTGTAATTGTTCATCTACATTTTGTAAATTATCACAATGTACCACAATCTCAATATAACCTGGAATCATATAGTCTTGTTCATATCCGTGAATATCCACGATTTGAAATACACTATCCTTTTTAGGATATGTTGCTTCAAATGTCAAAATTCCCTTTTCTCCATTCACAATTGGAAAATTACCATCTGGAGAATAAGCCATAATAGGTTGTTTATGTGTAGAAAAATAATGTTTCATACAATTCCACGTCGTTTCTTCAGCACCACCAGCAATTACTTTTACAGGCCTATTAAATGAACATCCCATATCTCTCAAGATTCGTATTGCATACAAATTAATCAGCAATGGTCCTTTATCATCATTAACTCCTCTGCCATATAATATATTGTCTTTAATCGTCAATTTATATGGCTCATAGTCCCAATCATTTATATTTTGAGCACCAACAACATCCAAGTGTCCTAAAATACCAATATAGTCTTCTCCATTTAAATAATTAGCACTTATCGCATATCCATCATCTGTTTCTATTTCGAATCCTAATCGTCTAGCAATTTCTTCAAAAACTGAAAAAGCATCTGCTACTTCTTGACCAAAGGGCATACCTAAAGTAGCTTTGTCTTCATTACTTACACTAGGAATAGACACTAGCGTATCTAAATCTTTCAATATTTCATTTTTATATTTATCTATGTATGCACTATATTTTGACATATTTATCACCTTCTAAAAAAAGAGGACTATGCCTCTTTTACTGTTAATTTTTTATCTGTGCACCATGTAATAACTCGATTAATCACAATTAGACTTATCAAACTAAACACGGCAACAAAAATCTCTTTACTAATAAACCCAGATAATATAACTACAATACCATCTAAAGTAACTAATATATTTTGTACTTTGAATTTTTTTAAAAAATGATGAATCAACAAAGCAATCACATCAGTTCCACCGGTTGCACCTTGATGATTCAGTGCTAATCCTACAGCCATACCAACTAAAATACCACCAAGAATAGCCCCAAAAAATAATCCACCAATATTTCCTAAAAAAGAAAAATTACCGAATAAATCAATTTTAGGAATGATAGCCATCATCAACGGATTCATAATAATAACAAAAATTGTTTTCACACCAAAAGCCTTTCCTAAAATCAAGAAGGAAAGAATCAATAACGGAATAGAAATACATAAAGTCATAGTAGAAACAGAAATATTTGTTACTGTTGATAAAATAATTGCCATTCCCGTGATTCCACCTGGTGCTAATCCCGTAAACATGAAAATCCAATTAACTGCTATTGCACTTAAAATACTAGAAATTGTCAACCATATTAAATCATATATAAATGATCCCAATGATTGTTCTGATTGAATGCGACTATCCATCAATCAATTTTACTCCAATCCAAATTTTTCAGCTGCCTCATCTATTGCTTTACGACATTTTTGAACACCAGCTGTAATACCATCTGGATCTTTGAAAATCGCACTAGATAAAACAATAACATCTGGGTTACATTCAATTAGTGGTTCCATATTATCATGTCTTAATCCACCATCAATTGCTAACTCACATTTTGGATTTTTTTCATCGATTAATTTTCTAGCACGTTTTACTAAATCAATTACACTACGACGCCAACCCCAGTTATCATGACCGTCTGTCTCATCAACTCCATGAGTAACAATTTGTAAACGATCAATATCATAAATTGATTCTTCTACAAATGAAAGAGGAGTGTAGCATCCAATAGTCAAACCAACTTTAATTTTTCTTTCACGACACCAGTTAATAATATATGCCAACTGAGCTCCAATAAAATGCTCTGCAGGAATAATTAGCATATTAGCACCAGCATCATAAATTTGATCAATAAACATGATGTCCATACTTTCTGTATAGATGTGGCATTCAATTGGTTTATCTGTATAATCTCTCATACCTTTAATAACTTGCCATCCACCCATAAGTTTCATGTTTCTTAAATCATGCATATCTGCTGCATCAGAATGAATATAATCAGCCCCAGCATCAGATGCTTCTTTAACAATATCCGCAATATGTCCATAATCTACGTGTGCTAATCCAGCTGCAATTTTAATATGTTTCATATTTTTCCTCCTCAAATCTTTGATACGTACAAATTATATCGAATGAATTCTAAAAAAGAAACAAGCCTAATTGCACATATGTAACCACATTAATGTGGCAATAAATAAACAGACTCAAATCTATAATATAACAAAATATTCAAAATTGTTTTTGAACGACCAAATTAGAATTATTTATTCATACATACCACAATAGCCCTTGGTTTTGACCAAGGGCTATTCATTAACTATTTTGTTTTCTACGATAAACAATTAATACAATAATAACTAAAGCACTAATTCCTAGTAAACCAATATATAAACCAGTATTAGATTGAACACCAGTGTTCGTTCCTTTTTTACGTTTATTAATGATTTCTACGTTATCGCCTTTAATTTTATAAGAAACATTGTAGTTTGAATCTACATTAATTTCTTTAACTGTCCATTCGTATTCATCACTTAAATGATCAAATTTATATGTCCAATTATTGTCTTGAGATAATTGAATCACTTCATCTTCTTTTCCATCTTTGTATAATTGAACATCTACAGAAGTAGGACGAATCTTTTTATTGTCACCTTTCCATGTTTTAGAAACATTAATTGTTTCATAAGTGAATGCTTCAGATACAAAGCTCCAGTCAACTTCACCTACACGATAAGCGTATTCGTTTCCTAATTCAATCGGAACACTTAAATGAATATTTAAATCAAGGGATTCTCCTTTTTGAAGAGTACCTAAATAAATGTATTCATTCATTCCTTGAATATAAGCACTACCACTATAAATAGTGTTTCCACCACTTGTAATAGTCATAGTCAATTGATTAAGGAAATCATTCATTGTGACTTCATTTTCTTCTTCAAGATCTACATTAGGACTCATTGGATTTTCATTTTCATCGTGAACAATGTTTTTAATATAAACCTTAATTTCAGAACAATCCGATGCATCATTTAAAATAGATACATTTTCATCTAATTCATCGCCAGGCATTACACCTTTAAAGTTATGAAAGAAATCAGTAGGAGTATATTCACTACCACCAAAACCAAATCCTTCTTCTTTACCAGAATAAACTAAAGTATTATCAGCAGCATGTACATTACTGCTTAGTCCTAATACCATCACAAAGGCAACAAGAACTACACTAAGAGATTTAAATAATTTCTTCATAGTTATTTACCTCCTAATGGACCATTGGGCCAAGCTTCTTTAACAGCATCAGCAGGTTCAGCCTGAATAGCATCAGCTAAGATTTCTACATGAAGAGTGTAACCATCAACCGGTGCCTTTGTTGCTCCTCGATTACAACCAGAAATTAATTGCCCTGTATATTTACTTGCCGGAACGGCTGTTTGATAATACCAATAACCATCAGTTCCTTGCTTCCATCCTTGAGCAGTATAGATAATAGTATAATCTGTACCTTCCTTAGGAATGTCAGAAAGTACATTTCCTTCATAATCTTGCCAAGTAACAACAACAGTAGCACGAATATACGCACTAATATTTCCGGTATTTTGAATGCTTACATTACTTTTTACTAAACCGTTATCATCAAAATCTTCCTGAACTCTAGTAGCTACATTCCCATATTCAAAATTATTTTGGACATTATCTGTTTTTGTCATTAAGAAAGCTGCAGTTCCATCAACAACACCAACTAATAAGAATAGTGCACATGCCAATAGAACAAAAGATTTTTTAAAGCGAAGACGATTCGCATTTTTTAAAATTCCATTTTTAATTTTTTTCATACTCATCGTCTCCTTTCTTAATTAGCAAATCTATTGTCACAATATGACGCACCATTTAGCCATTTCCATTTGTTGCTATCAGTTGCATGATTTGTTTCTGTTTCTCGTTTATTTGTAAAAGAAACTTCACCATTACTTGATGTTGTAACTGTTACAGTTTTAGAATTGTCTCCATCTAATAAATATCTCCAACTCCAATTAGTATCTTCTGAAACAGTATATGCACCAATAGGAAGACCTGTAATGGTTGTACTCCATCCATTTCCGGATTTCTGATCATTAACATTTATTACAACCCTCAAGTTTTGAACTGATTGTGTTGGAGTACCATCTTTACCATTCACGATAAATACATATGATTGATTTTCATCAATAGAATCATGACCTGATTTTGTGATTGATAAAGATTTTGTTTGTGGATGTAATAAGAAAGCAGGTTTCTTATCGGCATCAATATCATTCCATGAACAATCTGATTCACAATCATTATGTTTAAACTCAACAAAACTAGTTATATCTTTATTTCCAAGTTTAACAACTGCATTCACATTAATATCTTTACGAGTATTAATATATTTTGTTTCACCAATACTTAATAAAGCATTTTCATCAATTGTATAATCACAAGTTAAATTTGGTTTAGTTCCAATCATTGTTTCATCTTTATCAACTGTATTACCATGAACCCACTGTGTATTTGTTAAATTACTAAATTCACTAGGAGCTACACCACCATAATAAACATTACTATCTTTAAAAGTTAATTGAGGCTTAAAGACATTAATTTTACCTTCTTTTGTATCCGATTTTTCTGTAGCCACATTTCCTTCAGAGCTTTGACCTTTTTCTTTTGGTTCAATACTAACAGACATTGAATAAGTAGTATCTTCTGTTATATCTGTTAAGGACAATTCACCTGAATCAGGCGAAATATTCACATAAGCAGTTTGCCATGGTTGTAATCCATAATTGTCAGCATCTAAATTCAATGTAACATCACCAACTTTAACAGTGGCAAGATTACTTTGATTTAAACTTCCATATAGATAAACATTTAAATCTTTTGTTTCAACAGTTACATCTTTAATAGGAATATCAACTGTTGGTTGATTAAATTGTTCCATAACCTTTCCACCCGGTGCAATTATTTCTGAATCTGTCGTGTTAGTAACAACATTGTTTCCACCTAGGAATCCGTCTTTAACTACAATTGGAATTTCAATAATAAGCTTACGACCATAAAAATCTCCTGGCTGATTGTTATCTCCATCTTTTCGACCGCTTTCAGTAGAACAATAATTTTGACTAAAATCAAAACCAGTAACAGTAATTGTTTTACCATTAACAGTTGCCGTTAATTCACTTTTTACTTCATCTTTCCAAGAACCATCAGATTTATAATCTGCAGTATAAACTTTAATACTACTTGCATCGGCTCCGGATGGTAATTCAAACTGATCAGAAATAACATCTTGTACAACTGTATCAGTTCCTAATTGTACACTTGCTGAACCTGTTTGAATATTTTGGCTAATTGTTTGGAAAATTTCATTTAATGATTCTTTATCAGTTGCCGTTAAATAATAATTACTTGCTGTACGATCAAAATTTTTTGTAATTTGCCAACATGTTGCAGGTTCAATCCCTGAAAATTTCGTTGTACTCTTAATACCAATTTCTGTTGAATCTTTAAAATTACTAGATAGATAATTTAAAAATCTATTACCTGCTGCAATATCAACATCTCGTACATCTCCAAAAAGAACTTGTAAAATACTTGCTCCCCAAGCAGAGTCTACACTACCATCACACAGAACATCGGAGTGTAATGAATAATCAATTTTATCTCCATGTAATTGGTATGGATTAACTTTATTGAAAATTCCTACCGAATAAACCGTTGCGCCTGCTTGTTTTAGTTTATAAGAAGATCTAATTGCAGTATTCGCAACCCCTATATCAAAATCAGTTGACGTTGTAGGTACACCATCTGTAAACATAATAACAACTTTTTGTCGATTAGTGTTTGCACCTGTATAGTCATATCCACTTCTCATTAAAGTTTCTGCCATTTGCATACCGGCACCAGCATTTGTTGATCCAGATGGAGAATCAGGAAGTCCTGCCACTGTTCCTTTAAGTGTAGTTTCCCCTGTCTCATTAACAAATGTCCATCCTTGTTTTGTTTCAGCATTTGATCCATATGTAACCACAGTCATACGGTTATCACATTCTTCTGAATATTTATCAGCAACTTCGTCAATAAATGCTTGTACTGCTTCTTTCATTGCATATTGACGAGTTTTTGGAATATTCGATTGGGAAACCTTATTATTCCCTTCTCTTAAATCATTTCCATCAAAATCAAAGCACATAGATCCAGATTGATCTAAGACCAAAACAATATCAACTGGAGTTGATGTTGTAACAGTAGTAGTTGTTGTCGTTCCTGTAACATAACTTTCAAGACGTAGTGTATACACACCATTTTCATCTGGTCCAGTTACTTTTTTACTTGTTTCAATACCATCGTTATCAACTAATGTAGAATTACTATCATCTCTTGCAGCACGCATTGCTTTCATCAAACGACTTTGTTTCGCGACATTTACTGCTGGTAGGAATGGTCCTGCTTCTGTAAATGTATAGCTTTGTACCGGTTCTTGAACTTCTTGTGATGCAGCGTATTCTGACAATGCATTGAATTGATCTTCACTTAATTGTTGTAAATATGAATCAATTTCTTCATCTGAATTTAAATTCATTATAAAGTTATATTGATCAGCAACGCTCATATTCACAAAATCTACATTCTCATCTTGTGGAATAACAGGTTCATCGCCTTCATTGTCAATATCTTCACTTGTATTTTCTTCTTGTACTTCTGGAATTTGTGTTCCATCATTTGTTTCTTGTTCAACAACTTCTTGTGTAATTTCAATGTTATCATCTGGATTTGCCGAAATAGGAGAAATTGGACTAATACAGAATCCCATTGCTAAACAAATAATGATTGCTATCAACTTATAGTGATCTAAAATCTTTTTTTTCATTTATTTTCTCCCCTTTCTTTATTGTTTATTTTCTTCAGGCCAACCCTGAGCTTGTAAAACATCTTCTCCATTGTTATCAACTTGCACAGCTTGTGCACATACATCTATATAAGAAGTACAGTTTTGATATTCATTAGGAGTATGTTTATTAAACACGACTGAATCAAATAAAACACTCGTTGATTCCCCTGCTTTTACAGGTTTGTTGTAGTAACAATAACCATCTCTATAAGTCCAATTCTCATTATCAATTGTGAATTGAATTACACTTTGATTATTATTTCCTACTTGAATTTCCGTTGGAAGAGAAGTATTCGATACATCATTAATTCTTGTATCCACTACCACTCGAATCCACGCATCACTACTTCCTGTATTCTTAACAGAAACGATCTTGGAAACTCTTTCTCCTGGCATTACTCCGGTAATGCCTTCTTTAGGAAAATCAATCAATGTTCCATCTGATTGCTGTGATTTCTCTACTAATTCAATTGTTACTCCACCAGAAGTAATAACATTATGAGCAACATCTTCATAAGTGTAGTAAGCAATTGTTCCACCACCTGCAATAGCACAACAAATCAATACTGTAGCAGCTAGTAAACCCTTTCTCTTATTCATAAAATTCTCCTCCTCTATTTATTATTTATTAATCTAACTATTAGGCTATATGAGAACATACGAACAACATTCATATATTCTCATATAGCCCTGCACCAAACAGTGCAGAGCAAATATTTAATTAAAATCTAATGATTACCAAATATAATCAGCTACTGGTTTTCCATAGTATTCAGAAATAGCTGATTCAATAGTATCGAATCCCTCAGATTGGAATCCAACTGCATTAACAACCATATTCCATGTTCCGTCATAAACAGTTTTTCCGTCAACTAATACATATTTACCATTTTCATTTTGTGTAACTTTTTTATCCATATAAACTTGATCTAATAATTGTGCAGAAGTAGCGCCTGCTGCTGTTGGAGCAGAACCTGCTACAAAGTGAACATATCCATTGTAAGCAACACCATCAATTTCTTTGCTTCCTAAGAATGTAGATTTAGTTTCAGTTACATTTTTACCATAGTTAAAGTGTAAGCTGTTTCCTAATCCTGGAGCTGTTGGAGAGTTATCATCACCATCATCTAATGCTGATGGTACCCAAACTTCAATCCAAGTATAAGCTGCATTTTTCCCATCATTTCTAACAGTTACAGCTTTTTCAACATTGTTTTGAGTTTTTGTTCCTGGCATTAATTGAGCGCCTTGATCAAATTTTTCTACCAATGTGATATCTACATTCCCTACTGTAAATACGTTAGTTTGTTGATCTGTATCAGTAAAATATGCTAATGTTCCTCCAACGGCTGTTAAAGCTAATCCACCGATTAATGCCATTGATAATACTTTTTTCTTTGTGTTCATAAAATTTAATTGTTCCTTTCTCGTATTAATTTTTTAAATTTAATAAAGTTTGTTTTACCATTTAACTTCATCATAAGCAGTTGATACATTTGTTAAATTTTCATATTGTACGGCTGCTGCTTGGAATGTTAATGTAGCTGTTTTAGCAGCACTAGCTTCTTCTTTTGTTAATTCATTGCTAACAATAATTTGATCATTTTGTAAAACACTATATGAAACTCCAGCTTTAGCATCCGTGGCATCCACAAAACGATAATAAACACCTGGTTCACCATCCAATGCATCCCATCCACTTTCTATGGCATAACCAACTTTCTTGTTGTCATCTTTAAAACCTGGCCATTTACTGTCATCTACCTTTACAAATAACCAACACGCTTCACTACCAGCTTGCACAGTTACTTTAGGGTCTTTTTCAATGTTTGTTCCAGGGATAATTGTGTACTTATCTCCTGTTGTTTCAGCTAATGTAATATTGATATCACCATATGTAAAAGTATTTTTTACTTGTTCTGTTTTAGAAGTTAACCAAGCGATTGTTCCACCTGTTACCAATCCAACTACCAACATCAAAGACATCATGACAACCATCATTTTTCCAGATACTGTCTTTTTATTTTTCATTTCAATATTCCCTCCTGGTATATTCTAATTGACTCATCTAATAGTCATTTAGAATATACTTTTACT
>NZ_JBJEEX010000116.1:0-27247 GCF_051873495.1 Floccifex sp. | reverse complement strand
TAAGATAATATTTGGCTTTCCGACAATTGCACGAGCAATCGATACTCGTTGTTGTTGTCCTCCACTTAATTCACAAGGAAACTTGTTTTTTATATCATCAATTTGTAGATACTTCATAACATGATTCACAAAGTCTAAATCCGCTTTTTCATTGTTTAAATCAAAAGGCAGTAATATATTTTCTAATACCGTTTGTTCTTGCAACAAATTAAAAAATTGAAACACAAAACCAATATTTTCTCTACGAAAACGAGCCAATTCTTTTTTATTCATTTTCGTTAGTTCTTGTTGATTCACTAAAACAGAACCACTATCAACTTGAATCAGGCCACCAATCGCATTTAATAACGTCGATTTACCACTTCCGCTTTTCCCAATAATACATGTAAATGCATTTTTTTCAATGGATAAAGAACAATGTTGCAACGCTCTAGTTTCTTTAGTTGTCCCATGATATGTTTTATTTACATCCGTTAAAGTAACAATTGAGTTCATAGGCATTCTCCTTTTTTTAAATTCTATATCATTTAACATTACGCTAATGCTACAATTCAAAGTTTTCTAAAGGATGAATTAATAAAGAAATAGTAAAAATTACTTTTCCATCTTCTTGTTTGACTTGTATTGTTCCAAAATGGTGTTCAATAATATTTGAAGCCATATGTAAACCAATTCCATAGTGTTCTTGATCAATATTAGCACTTTGAAAACGTTCAAATATATTCATTGATTCATCAATATATCCATCATTTTGAATCGCAATCAAAGCTTTATTATGATCTTGTTTTAAGGAAACATATACAATCGAGTGTTCATTGGCATGATCTATTGCATTTTTTAAAATTGTTTCAATAGCCTCCTGTATCCAAAATAAATCAATCGATAAAATAAAACTCTGACAATCATATTCAATCGATATATCTCTTGATTTTGCATAGTCCTTAACATTTAAAATACTTTGTTCCATTCCCTTTTTTAAATCACATACTTGAAAAGAGTAATTTGTTTGATTTTCGGTAATAGTACTTGCCTTTAAAAATTGATTAACTAATTCATTGGTGCAATCCAATTGATTTTCAATTTTATTGATATACTCTCCATTATCTTTATTATCGATTCGATCCAAATTTAAGTAAATTACCGATAAAGAAGATTTTATTTGATGCGCTATATTTTCATATTCATCTTTTTGTTTCTGAAGACTTAACTCCGATGTGATTATTTTATTACGATATAACTGTTCTTTATGTTGGACTGCATTTAGTATAATATCTTCTTCATTTAAGTCTCCATTTTGAATTTTCAAAGCCAATTGTTCTTTTTCTTGTTCTTGTTTATGTATTAAATAAATGATAGTTCCTACTAAATAAAACAAAAGAACAAACAAAGCCAAAAGAAAACTAATCACAAACCAATTATTTAATAATAAAGATAATAAATATAAATAACTAGTATATCCATATCCATCTTCATAAAAAAATTTCAGTGCTTGTTCCCTATTTAAATTTGAAATACCTTGAAATAAATTAGAAACAGGATTATCTAAATAAGCCAGTTCAATCATTAAATCCAAATATTTATGTACGACAAATATAAATAAAACCAGTACAACTAAAATACCAATACCAGAAATTAAAATATATTTCTTTTTCTTATTCATACATGCCACCAATACCCAACATGACGAACCGATTCAACACGTGAACCATACACTCCAAGTCTTCGTCTTAACTCTGATATTCGTACATTTAGTGTCGCATCCGATGTGACTTTTCCCATATTATGAAACAATGCACTACAAATCTCATTTCTACTTACTACTCTAGGATATGATTTAAATAAACATTCTAATATAACCGTATCGGTAATTGTTAACTCAAATTCTTCTTCATTTATGACTAATTTTTTATGTTGTTTATACAAGCATGCATCTTTCAGTTTATAAATTTCATTATATTTTCCTGCTCTTTTTAAAACTGCTTCTATTTTAGCTAACAACACTTTTAATCGAAATGGTTTTTCAATATAATCATCCGCTTGTAACGCAAACCCTTTTAATATGCTTGTTTCTTGGGTATCCGATGAAATAAAAATAATGGGATCATGACTAAATTGACGAATATAACTACAAAGTTCCATTCCACTTCCATCAGGTAATCGATTATCTAACAAGAAACAATCATATGGTTTTTGTATTTCATTATATGCTTGTTTACAGTTGTAACAAATCATTGTTTCATATTGATGTTGTTCTAATATTTCAGAAAGCGTAAGCGCTAATTCTTTATCATCTTCTACAATTAATATTCTCATAATCAATTCTTCCTAGTTCTAAATTGATTTTATTATACATCATTTCTTAGTTATATTTAAAAGTAAAACATTAATTATCAACTATTTACAATATTAACAATATATGTTATATAATAACTAAAGATGATATTAAGAAAAGGAGAATCACAATGAACTATGATACTATAAAGATTGATAAAACAGATGATACATTCGAAATCAATAATATTATTTATTCAAAAGCAGATATTCAATCAATAAAACAATTAAATATTGAAGCTCAATTTATCAATGATGATCATGAATGTCAACATATTGTACTTGATCAATTTGCACAAACTGGTATCTTCACAAATCCTAAATTTTATATTGTTCTTATCATTAAAATAAATAATTGTGACTATAAGATTATGATTTCAAAGAAACCTGTATATTATGGTTCAAATCAGTACATTTCCGATAAAAAAGAAGTTGAAGATATAATAAAGAAATTAAAAGAATAACTGAATATAATTTAGACTCTGTGTATATAACTCAGAGTCTTTTCAATATAAAAAATCCAAAGTCAAAATAACCTTGGATCATTAAAACAATATTGGTGAGGCCGATGAGACTTGAACTCACACGGGATATCCCACTACCCCCTCAAAGTAGCGTGTCTGCCATTCCACCACGGCCTCGTAAAATCAATGATACATCAATTCTAAAAAAAAACAACAGATTTTATCTGCTGTTTCTGATTTTATTCAATTTATATATAGAAGGACGACACACTAATTCAAAGTCTCCTACAAGTTCTTCTACATGTCCAGGGAATCCTTTTTTAAAAGCATAAACACCATAGTTTTCATCTTTCGGATCAAAGTTTCCACTAATACCATAGAAATTATATTTCTTATATCCTAGATCCATTGCTTCATTGATTACATGCCATTGAATCGCATAAGACGCATAGAAATCACGGAATTGTTCATAGGCTCCACTTGTCAAATACACAACTTCATCTTGATCATAGATAAACATACTTGCAGCCATAGGAATAATGGAACCATATTCTTTTTCTAGTGAATCAACTTCTTGTAGTTTTTTAGCATTGATTTCAATTGCTTCATCAATGACTTTCTTTTTCTTATTGAACTTTTTACTATTTGGAACTTCTAATAATTTCTCATTGATTTCGTTTAATTCATTATTATTTTGTTCCTTTTCTTTTAGTAAATAATCACGAAGTAAATTTGTATCTAAGTAAGCCAATTTACATTTCAAAGCACCATTATAAGCCATCATCTGATGCTTGTAGAACTCTTTTCCTCTTGTTCCAAACCCTCTTCGTTCACCGGTTTTTTCCATAATATCAACAAATAAATCCAATTCATCAATACCCAATTCACGAACTTGAAGTTGATATTTTATCGTACGATTAATACTCCAACGCGTTTGTTGATGCAAAGCCTTCCAAAGCGATTCTTTGGTATATTGACTTAAATCCATCGCATACATCCAACGAATTGTTTGCATATTTTGATCATAACCAATACTAAATCCTTTATGATTATATCCTTCATTGATGAATTGTTGTACTATTTTGGCATTTGAAAAACCACCTTCGACAACATTTCCTTCTTGGTCTCTTTGTTGATAGAGAATATATGGATCGACAATTAACTGAACTCCACCTTTTTGTTTGATATATTTTTTTAATTCAGAAGTAAAAGTTGAAAATAATTTTTCATTACTATAATCAATTAAAAACCCACGAGGAGCATAATAATAATGAAATAACTTCATCATAGGATATTTAACTAATAAACACGCACAAAGAACTTCTTGACCTTCTTTTATTCCCACTAATTCACATTCAAGTTGTTCCATTTGTTCTAAGTGATATGTATCAATACTATTTAAAAAATTATTATATGGATGGTGTTGCTGAAACTTTGCATATTCTTCTTCTGTTAATTGTACAAAATTCATAGCTTCATCCTCCTTTCACGTATATATGATAATACACTTAAAAAAAACATAAAGCAAAAAAAAGAAGGCATTTGCCTTCTTAATTATTAATACATTTGATTTTGTGGCATTGGTTCTGGTTTATCTTCTTTAATAGCTGCAACACCTGCTTCAGTTGTTAAGAATAAAGCTGAAATACTAGCCGCATTCATTAAAGCATTACGAGTTACTTTAGTAGGATCAATGATTCCTGCATCATACATATCAACCCATTCACCATGTTTTGCATCAAATCCGATGTTTTCACCAGCAATCTTTTGATGAGCAACGATTTCTTCACTATTATATCCAGCATTGTCCGCAATTTGTTCAATTGGTTTCAATAAAGCATCAAATACAACTTTAATACCACGTTGTACATCAACTACATCCGATTTAACTTGGTCTTTTAAAGCAACATAAGCTTTAACTAAGCAAGCTCCACCACCAACAACAACACCTTCACTAACAGCTGCACGTGTTGAGTTTAAAGCATCTTCGATACGTAATTTCTTTTCTTTCAATTCACTTTCAGTAGCAGCTCCAACTTTAATAATGGCAACACCATTTGATAATTTACCTAAACGTTCTGCCATATGTTTTTTATCATAATCAGAAGTTGTTTGTTCCATTTGTGCATGAATTAAATTAACACGTTCTTTAATAGCTTCACTATCACCAGTACCACCAATTAAAGTTGTTGAATCTTTCTTAACAACAGCACGTTTAACTTGTCCTAAATCAGCTAATGTCATATCTTGTAGATTCATACTTAAGTCTTTAGAATAGAAAGTAGCACCAGTTAAAATTGCGATATCTTCTAACATAGCTTTTTGATTATCACCAAATCCCGGAGCTTTAGTGGCTACAACATTGAATGTACCACGTAATTTATTAACAGCTAAAGTTGAAACAACTTCGTTTTCCAAATCATCAGCAATAATCAATAAAGGACGATTTGTTTTAACTAATTGTTCTAAGACAGGTAAAATTTCTTGTAAGTTAGAAATCTTATAGTCAGTAACCATTACATAACAATTATCTAAGATAGCTTCCATTTTTTCACGATCAGAAACCATGTAAGGTGAAACATATCCTTTATCATATTGCATACCTTCAGCAATTTCTAATTCTGTTTCAAATCCATTTGAATCATCTGTTGAAATAACTCCATCACGACCAACTGTATCCATAGCCTTAGCAATGATTTGACCAATTTCAGATGAACCAGAAGAAATAGTCGCAACATTTTCAATATCATGTGTACTTTCTACTTTATGAGAATGATCTAAGATATAATTGGCAATTTCTTTACTAGCCATTTCGATTCCTTCACGCATCAATACTGGATTAGCTCCACGATCAACTTGTTTCAATCCATTTTCAATCATAGCTTGTGCTAAAATAGTAGCTGTTGTTGTTCCATCACCAGCAATGTCATTTGTTTTAGAAGCTACTTCATAAACTAATTTAGCTCCCATATTTTCAAATTTATCATCTAATTCAATTTCTTTTGCGATAGAAACACCATCATTTGTGATTAAAGGTGAACCATATTCTCTTTCCAATACAACATTACGTCCTTTAGGACCTAAAGTAACACGAACCGCATCGGCTAATGTGTTAACCCCTTTTAACATTGATTCACGAGCATCTTTTGAAAAACGTACTTCTTTTGCCATAACCATTCCTCCTAACAATTAACTGCGATAATGTCTTCGTCTTTAATTACGATATATTCATGATCATTATCTTTTACGGTTGTTCCAGCATAATCACGATATAAGACTTCATCGCCTTCTTTGTAGCAAGCTTCTTTAATATCGCTACCTAGAGCGATTACTTTGGCAAATTTTGATTTTTCCTTTGTACTTGTCAAAATAATTCCTGAAGCTGTGGTACTTTCTTCCTCAATTTTTTCTAATAATACATAGTCATGTAAAGGCTTTAACATAAGCGTTCCTCCCTTTTATAATTAGCACTCTTTTAGCACTCTCTATTCCTAAGTGCTAATTGTATTATACTCACTTTTACACATACTTCAAGCAAAAACACCTTATTTTTTTAAAAAAAAGGTTACCTATTGGCAACCTCCACAACCACCTGAACAAGAAGAACAAGATGAACCACAAGAATGCATTGAAGTAATTACTAAATTTCCATCTTCCGCATCCAAAGTGATGTCTTCTAATAATCGAGCAGTTTCTTCTGACATATCTACATACAATCCATTAATCTGCATTGCATCTGTCACTACAATGCAATCCATACACAAACGAGTTTGACAACCTTCTCCTTGTGTAAAGAACGTAATACAATTCTTATTTTCTTGGTCTAAAATTTGTTCTAGAATTACTTTTGCGCTATCTGTAATTTTCATATTTTACCTCTCAAACGCTATTATTCTACACAATTTACCAATTCTATTCAACAAATAAGCTCTCATTCACTTCGATATTAAATAAAGAAAGGAAATTGATAATATCATCTTTGGCTTCATTTGCTTGAACAAAACGAATATTTTGTTTATCCCAAGTCTTAGCACAAATTTCAGCTGAAGGAACACCTAATGTTTCCGCTCCCACTTCATCAATACGATCTAAAATATCTTGTTGTTGACAAGAATCAATGAATTCCGAAATTTCATTTAAAACATAATCAACTTTCTTTACAGAATCCTTTTTCACAAACAAAGAAGCTTGAGGATATCCATTTAAATCCGATCCACTTTTTTCTTTGAAACTAGCTTGAACATCACTCAAAATAGCTAAATCCATATTGTTTTCTTTACCCTTTGCAATACAGGCTTGTGCTACAGGCATTGCTAATAAAGCACTATCTACTTGTCCTGTCAATAAAGCTTGTTGAGCTTGAGCAACATCTGAATAATACGTTACATCAAGATTCGTTGTATCATAGCTGTAATTGAACACAAGTTGAGGCACAGCATTTTCACCAAACGCACCAATACTACCTTGAGTAAAATCTTGTCCATTAGGTCCTACAATATACAAGTTTCCCCAAGTTAAAACACTTTGAAGTTGATACGTTTCACTTGCACCATATAACTTAGCACCTAAATTAGTAGGAGCTACAATAACATCGTATTCCCCATCCTTTTTTGATAACTCAGCTTGCAGAACATCTTGAGACGCATAATCAATTGAAACATTTTCATCATGCGCTAATCCCAACAAAGCAAGTGCAGGTGCACCCGATGGACATAAAATTGATACCGGTTCATCTTCTTGTGCACTACATGCACTAAAGGAAAGAGCCAATAAACCAGCTAGTCCCATCTTCATAAATTTTTTAAACATTTTTTAACCCTCCTGTATTTCTAACCAAACAAAAGGCGAGTTAATCCATTTTCGTTAAGATTGTTTTGGAACTAATTCCATGGAGTCGACCAATTTTACCAGAAATCATATTTATCGTATCCATATCTGCATCTAAGGCAATACTAATGATACTTACATTCTTTTCTTTATAAGGAATACCCATTCTTCCGATAATAAATTGACTATATTCATGTAAAATGCAGTTCAATTGTTCCACTGAATCTGGATTTTTCACAAGGATGCCAATTAAAGCGACTTTTGATTCCATAAAACCCTCCCATCGTATCTTTCATCTCAACTCTGTTTTGATGTTAGAAACAATACTATTTTATACGAAGCATAAAAAAATAGCGAGTATAAAACTCACTATTTCCATAAAGCTTTAGTTGCGACTTCTTCTTTAAAGTTATTTACAGCTTCCATCAAATCCACTGTAACTTGTTCTTTTGACCCAGACTTACGAATTGTAACCGTACGATTTTCCATGTCTTTTTCACCAACAACCAATTCATAAGGAATTTTCTTAATTTGTGCTTCACGAACACGATAACCCAATTTTTCATTGCGATCATCTAATTGAACACGCATTCCAGCTTCTTTTAATAATCCCACAACTTCGTTCGCATAAGCTAAGTGTTTTTCAACATGAACAGGAATTACATCAAATTGTACTGGAGCTAACCACAATGGGAAATGACCCGCAAAGTGTTCAATTAAGATACCCATGAAACGTTCAATTGAACCATAGATAACACGGTGAAGCATAATTGGTGTTTGTTTCTTTCCTTCACTGTCTACATAAGTACATTCAAAACGTTCAGGTAAATTCATATCCAATTGGATTGTTCCACATTGCCAATCTCTTCCTAAACTATCTTTAATATGGATATCTAATTTAGGACCATAGAAAGCTCCATCTCCTGGATTAACAACATATTCTTTACCCGCATGAACACACGCATTAGCCAATGCTTTTTCAGATTGTTCCCAAATTTCTAAAGAACCAATATAACCAGTTTCAGGACGAGTTGATAATTCAACTGTATAGTTTAAACCAAATACAGAATAAATACGATCAATCAACATTAATACTTTTTTAACTTCATCTTCCAATTGATCAGGAGTTACGAAAATATGCGCATCATCTTGTGTGAAAGTACGAACTCTAAATAAACCATTTAAAGCCCCACTCGCTTCATGACGATGAACTTGACCTAATTCACCAATACGTAAAGGTAAATCTTTATAAGAATGAAGAGAGTTATTATATACAAGTAAAGCCCCTGGACAGTTCATTGGCTTAATCGCAAAGTCTCTATCATCTACTTTTGTTGTGTACATATTTTGTTGATAGTGATCCCAGTGACCAGAAATTTCCCATAACTCACGTGAAGCAATAATAGGTGTTTTAATGAATTGATACCCTTCTTTTGTATGTTCTTCATACCAGAATTGTTCCAAAATATTTCTGAAAACCATTCCATTAGGAAGCATAATAGGCATACCAGGAGCATATTCACTTAACATGAATAATTCCATTTCTTTACCTAATTTTTTATGATCACGTTTTTTAGCTTCTTCTAAAGCTTCTAAATGTGCTTCTAATTGTTCTTTTGTATCAAAACAAACACCATAAACACGTTGAAGCATTTTATTATTGGCATCACCTTTCCAGTAAGCCCCTGAATGCTTTAACAATTTAAAGTTTTTACACATTTTTACAGATTCAACATGAGGTCCACGACATAAATCAGTAAAATCTCCTTGTGAATAACAAGTGATTGTTCCATCGTCTAAACGATTAATTAAATCCACTTTATATTCATCATCACCAAACATTTCTAAAGCTTCTTCTTTTGTGATTTCTTTACGAACAATGCGTTTTCCATCTTTGGCGATTTTTTTCATTTCTTTTTCGATTTTTTCTAAATCTTCATCTTTTAAAGAAACATCACCTAAATCCATATCATAGTAAAAACCTTCTTGAACAACAGGTCCAACCCAGAATTTCGCATTTGGATATAAGTGGCGAACAGCTTGTGCCATCATATGAGCACATGAATGATTTAACATCGATAAATGTTCATCTTCTAAAATATTAACTAATTCCATATCTTTCTCCTTTATATAAAAAAAACGACAGACAATCAAAGGACGTCTGTCGTACGCGGTACCACCTTTGTTCTCCCAATCGGGAACACTCAAATCTTTTAACGCAAGAATACGGCACACTTTTTCAAGGGCAATTCAAAGGGAGTAAAGTACTACATTTCGCAAAAAACTTTCACCAACCGTTTTTCTCTCTACATTAAAATAATAGACTTCATATCCTTATCGCTATTGTTAGCTTGATTATAAAACGGAATTAACGAGATGTCAAAAGAAAAAGGCTTACCATGCGGTAAACCTCTTTCCATAAAGGGGATACAATTCCACGTTATTTGGAATACTTTAAGGCCGATGGCCCTGTAGCTGTACTTGAAATACGATAAACGTTTTCTACACGGTATACGAAAATCTTGCCGTCACCAATATTTCCGGTATACAATGCCTTCTTAGCAGCTTTAACCACCGTTTCCACTGGAATTTCGCTAACAACGACTTCAACCTTAATTTTTGGTCGAAGTTCCATATTAACTTTGGCCCCACGGTAGAATTGTTCTTGACCTTTTTGAACACCACAACCAGATACTTGGGTAACAGTCATTCCACCAATTCCAATCGCATCCAAAGAACGCTTCAATACATCAAATTTTTCAAGACGAGTAATAATTTCAACCTTGTTCATTTCACCATATCCGCTATATACAGGAATGGCATCGTCAACTTCTACTTTTGGTTGAAGATCATCTTGAACCGTTTCAGGTAAATCAATATCCGATAAAGCAAAACTCTCATCTTCTAACAAACTATTAAAATCATTTGAAATTTGGAAACCAGCATAACTAGATTCCAATCCATGTTCCATTAAATCCAATCCAATAATTTCTTCATGAGCACTTACACGTAAACCAATTGTTTTATCAATTAATTTAAACGTAATATACATTGTCACACCTGTCCAAAGTGCAACGGCTAATAAACCAAGGCATTGAATTAAGAAGAAATGAATTCCTCCTCCATAGAACAAACCAAGAACCTCATATCCACTTGAATCGGTACCACAAGCAAGTAAACCAGTCATTAAAGTTCCTAAAGCTCCATTACACATATGTACCGCAACAGCTCCTACAGGATCATCAATTTTCAATTTATAGTCAAGTAACCAAACACCGAAGATTACAATTAAACCAGAAGCAATTCCTTCAATTACAGCACCAAAGGCATTAATATAATCACATCCAGCTGTAACACAAACCAAACCAGCTAATGATGCATTTAAACACATAGAAACATCGGGTTTACCATATTTAATCCAAGTGAAAATCATACAAGTAACTGTGGCAATGGCTGGTGCAATTGTCGTTGTGGCAAAGATTGTAGATAATTGTGTCGCATTTGTTGCAGCAGCACCATTAAATCCATACCAACCAAACCATAAAATAAAGACACCCAATGCTCCAATCGTAATATTATGTCCAGGAATACCATGAGGTTTTCCATCTTTATCAAATTTTCCAATACGAGGACCCAACAATTTTGCCCCTATCAATGCTGTTAAACCACCAACAAAATGAATAGCTGCTGAACCAGCAAAATCATGGAAACCAATTTGAGCTAACCATCCACCGCCCCAAATCCAGTGAGCTTCAATAGGATATACAACTAAACTGATCACAAAACTGTAAATACAATAAGAAATGAATTTTGTACGCTCGGCCATAGCTCCTGAAACAATGGTGGCAGCTGTTGCACAAAATACTAAATTGAAAACTAAGCTAGACCAATCCGTTCCGGCAAAATTCAATAATGGGCTTTCACCCCATCCAATAAAGCCTGCTACATCTTGTCCACACAATAAACTGTAACCCAAAATCAAGAACGCCACAGTTCCCAAACAGAAGTCCATTAAGTTTTTCATAATGATGTTTCCAGCATTCTTAGCTCGTGTAAATCCTGCCTCCACCATTGCGAATCCAGCTTGCATAAAGAATACCAATGCAGCACCTATCAAGTACCAGATTCCAAAAATTTGACTTACCATTTCTTCCATATCGTTTCCTCTCTTTTCTAAAAAAAAGCGAAGAAACTTAAACCATTACTAGTTCAAGCTCCTTCGCTTTATTTATGTTGTGATTTTACAACCATTAAACACATGTGTCAACAAATAAATGAAAATTTTTCAAAATTTATTTGTAAGCATTTTCATGATAAAATCTAACCATGAAAATTATTATATCACCCGCAAAACAAATGAAACCCGTCGATTTAAACATACAAACAACTAAACCAATGTTTAACGAACAAACTCAACGATTATTAGAACACCTTCAAAGCCTAGATTATGACACTTTAAAAAAATATATGAAATGCTCCGATACAATTGCCCAAGAAGTATATGACCTCTATCAAAACTTTGACAAACAAGAACCATCTTGTGCCCTATTAACATACTCAGGCATACAGTATCAATACATGCACGCTCAAGTATTTAACGACGACCAGTTTCAATACCTGCAAGATCACTTATATATCTTATCTGGTTTATATGGACTGGTTCGGCCTCTTGATGAAATAAAACGATATCGATTAGAAATGCAGACTAAATGTCCTTTTTCTCTATATGAATACTGGTCTGATTTACTTGCCAATGAAATTAAAGATGAAATCATCCTGAATCTGGCAAGCGAAGAATATGCCAAATGCATTCGTAAATACAAAAAAATAATAGACGTCCGTTTTGTCGAGGAACAAAATGGTAAGTATGTTGAAAAAGGAGTTTATGCGAAAATGGCAAGAGGAGCAATGGTTCGCTTCTTAGCTGAAAACAAAATAGAAGACATTGAAAGCATCAAAAACTTTAAAGAATTGGGATATACATTTGATTCATCTTTAAGCAATGAAAATAAATATGTTTTTATAAGAAATTAGCACTTTTCTATTGAATGTGCTAATTTTTGTGATATCATATTAGCAGATAGATAAATAGAGTGCTAACAGGAGGCCTATATGAACTACACAAACAACGACTTATTTTCAAACCAAGGAATCTTAAAAACAGATATATACCAAACAAACGAATACTATACTCTTAAAATTGAAGTAGCTGGGTTTAAAAAAGAAGACATTCAAATTCTTTTAAAAGATGGAAACCTAACCATTCAAGCCACTAAAAAACCAAGCGAAGGAAAAGTTATTCATCAAGAACGATTTACAGGAAAATGTTCACGATCATTCCAAATTGGAAACAACATTACACCTCAAGATATTAAGGCTTCATTTGATAATGGCGAATTAATCATTACCGTTCCAACTCAAGCGAAGAAACAAAAAGAAAGTACTTTTATCCAAATTTTTTAAAAAAATTGTTGAAAAACAAGAATATCGGACTATAATTGTTTTCAAAGTCAAAGAAAATTCCACGAAGAGAACAACGTTAATTTAAAACAAAAGCATAGAAAGCTTGTGGTTGATGGAAACAAGTGTTTTGATTAAATTAAATATCATCTCTAAGAAGCAATCTGAACTCATAGTAAGATTCGCCGGTTTTTCCCCGTTATTAGAAAAACGTATGATAGTACGTTAAGTGCTGTATATTTTTATATACAGAAAATGGGTGGTACCACGGATATTTCGTCCCTTTCAGAATATTGAAAGGGACTTTTTTTCTTTGGCAAGGAGGATATATGGATACATTAAAAAAATTTTCAAACTTTCTATCAAACCACACATCAAGCGTGGTAATTGCCATTGCCGTCGTTACTTTTTTCATTCCTGGTTTAATGGCTTGGGTTAATCACATGTTGTTTGTTGACTTTGCGACCAACAAATTCACATGTCAATCCATCATTATCGGTGTGATTATGTTTTCAATGGGTTTAACACTTACAACCAAAGACTTTGAAATCTTGGCAAAACGTCCCTTTGATATTTGTATCGGTGCCATTGCTCAATATTTGATTATGCCATTTCTAGCACTAACTATCACAAAATTATTACATTTACCCGCTGGCATTGCCCTAGGATTAATTCTTGTAGGATGTTGTCCAGGAGGAGTCAGTAGTAACATCATGTCTTATTTATGTGGAGGAGACGTTGCCTTTTCAGTCGGAATGACAACTGTTTCAACACTTTTATCACCCATCATGACCCCACTTATGGTTTCTTTATTGGCAAGCGGAACACAAATTGAAATTCAAGCCATTCCTATGTTTGTATCAATCATCGAAACCGTTATTGTTCCTGTTGCCATCGGATTTATGTGCAATCACTTTTTTGAAGAAAAAAATTGGTTTAAAGACATCCAAAGCGTTATGCCTGGTGCCGCTGTACTTGGTTTAGCTTGCGTTGTTGGTGGTGTTATTTCTTCACAAGGAGCTCATTTCTTTAGTTCTGGTATCACAATCTTTATTGCGGTTTTATTACACAACGGCCTAGGATACGCATTAGGATACGGAACAGGAGTTCTAACAAAAATGAATACATCAAAAAAACGTACAATTTCTATTGAAGTAGGAATGCAAAATGCTGGGCTTGCCACTAACTTAGCAACTACAACAGCTCAATTTGCTAATACACCAGAATCAGCTGTTATTTGTGCGGTATCTTGTGTATGGCACTCTATTTCTGGAACAATATTAGCTGGTTTATTTAAACACATGGATACAAAAAAAGTCGATTAGGCGCTTGCCTTTTCGACTTTTACTTTTTTCTTTTTTATTGTTTTTAAGTTATTTAAAACAAGATTTCCCTTCCCATTCAAAATCTCAACATACGATTGATGATCTTGTACTTGAATAATTCCTACATCATCAAAGTTAAGTCCCTCAATTTGACTAATGGCTCCTGCTATATCTCCAGCACGAACTTTCTTTGATTTGCCTGCATTGATATATAACTTCAACACATCTTTTTTTAGCTTTTTATTTTTATCTTCATTATAGCGAACACGTTCATTCAATCCAGTTAAATCAATATTTCCATCCAATTGTTCTAAATCAATATCAACATGTAAATAATCTTCTAATTGAACAAACTTCATTTGATCTAAGTCATCCACAAACGTAAAAGCCTTCCCTTTTTCATGTACACGAGCACTGCGTCCAATACGATGCACATATTTTTCGCAACTTTCCGGAAAATCATAATTAATAATCAATTCAACTCGTTCAACATCGATACCTCGACTTGCCACATCGGTCGCAATCAAAATCCGTGTTTTCCCTTGTTTAAATTGATCCATACACAAAAAGCGTTGTTCTTGTTCTAAATTACCCGCAATATAATCACAATTCACATCTAAATCACGTAAAAACTCATAAAGTTCTTTGGTTGTATCTTGTCTTTGACAAAAGACAATACATGATTCTGGTTTATATGTACTTAATATACGAAGTAAATCTAAATTCTTATTTTTAGTTTGAATAAAATGCTCTTCAATTTTTATTTTTTCTTCTTCCATTTGAACAAAAATAGGATCCTTCATGAAATCTATTAATAAATCACAAGGATAAGTTGCACTCAAAAAACAATGACATATATCTTTTCTTAAATACATAAAAATACTTTGAATGGATTTCAGAAAATCTTGATTCAATAGCTCATCTGCTTCATCCAAAACACAAAACGACAACATTGAACCATCAATATTTCCTCTTTGAAAATGCTCCAATACTCTTCCAGGTGTCCCGACAATCACATGTACTCTTTGTTTCAAATCTTGTTCTTGATACGAAATAGGACTTTTACCCGTAAGACAAAGTGTTTTAATTTTTTTGAAACAACCAACTTGATCAAATACTTCTTTGATTTGTTTTGCCAATTCTCGAGTAGGAACCAAAACAAGACACTGTGCTTGTTTTTGATTCACTGTAAGCGATTCTAAAATAGGTAACACATAGCTCAACGTTTTTCCAGAACCCGTTTTAGCTTGGACAATACAGTCTTTCTTTTCTCTTAAAATAGGAACTACTTTCTCTTGAATCGGAAGAAATTGCTTTATCCCTAAGCGTTCAAGCGCTTTTTCAAGATCTAAATCAAAAGTCATACTTATCCTACCTTTTTAATTTCAATGATTTCTAAATTCGATAGAACACTATCTGGATTAATCACTTGATCAATGTATTCCATTTCCCCTGTTTGATGATCATATGGATCTTTTCGCATAAAAGTTTTATCTGGTTCAAGTGGTTGCAGTACACCTCTTGCACTTGGAATGCGATATGGATCAATATTCCCAAAATAGAAATTACGTCTTAAATCACTGTGTTCACGATATCCTCTTCCTCCAAAAGAACAATCCGCATATAACCATCCATAAGGAGCCACATAAAACTGAGCCCAGTCATGGTTTCCAATCATTTGAGGATGAGCATACAATCCTGCTTGCCAACGACTTGGAATATGAGCAATACGACATAATGTGATAAATAAACTTGCCTGTACCCCACAATCTCCTTTTAAACTTGTTGCCACAAATTCTGGAATGGAAGGAAGTGTACAATAAGCAGGTACAAACGAATATGTCACATGACTAGTGATATAGTCATAAATTTTCTTAGCCTTTAATAAAGGATTCGTTTCATCACCAATGATTTGAGCACACAATTGTTTTAAATACGTTGTGAACACATAATGAGGTTCTACTTCTTCTAAGTAAAAATCTTTTCCATCATCAAAACAAATTGAAGCATCTAAATCATGGTAAATCACATGATTGATAAATTCATATTCAACAAAAAATTCCATATCTTCTTGATAAACACATTCAAAATAAATTGAACGATGATTCACAGTATTATCATTCACAATGCCACCTTGTGTATAAGATAAAATCTTTAAATCCTCAACCTGAGAATATTCTACCGGAATAGGAATCCATACTCGAATTACTTTTCCAGGAATTTGATCCTCCTTAGCTACTTTAAGTGATAAACGAACATGAATTTTAACTTTCATTTCATTTTCATCGATTAATTCTTGTATTGTTTGTTCAAGAATCGTATCATCCTGTGGCATTTCATCACTTCGATTTCGATAATCCAAATGCACTTTCACTAAATTATCATAAATATCATCTTTAAATTTCATTGTGCCATGATCAAATATAAATTCAAAAGCACTTTCTTTAAACAATTCATCAAATTCTTCTTCACTAAAATCAATAATATGACTTTGAATCAAAGCAATTGCTTGTTCCTTAGTATAAATAAAAGCTTTAGGATATTCTTTTAAAATTTCTTTTTCAAGCAACAATCTTTCTTTTAGTGCATTTGGAATATCCTTTTTTAAACGCAAATCAATCATTTCATTGACCAATTCAAACTGCCCATTTTGTTTTAGAATTTCAATATCCTGTGGCAAAGGCGTTCTTAAACTATCCATTTTCATGCTTCCACCTCAATTTCTATACACCCATCAACGGCTTCTTTTTCTAATTCATCAATTATTTGAATACCTGCACTTGTTCCAATTCTTTGTGCCCCACAAGCAAGCATGTTCTTAAATGTCTGAGCATCACGTATTCCACCAGATGCCTTTACTTTCACTTGATTCTTTACAATCGATTTCATTAAGCGAACATTTTCTTCTTTGGCTCCACCAGATCCAAAACCAGTAGAAGTTTTCACAAAATCAATTCTAACTTCCACAGCGATTTCACAGATTTTAATAATTTCATCTGATGTAAGATAACACGTTTCTAAAATCACTTTACATATTTTCCCATGTTTATGAGCTAAATCCGTAATTTGTTTCATTTCATCTTTTACATAAGTCCAATTTTTATCTTTAACTTCTGTAATATTTAATTGATAATCAATTTCATCAGCGCCATTATTAATCGCATCCTGAGTTTCCAATACTTTCGCCTGTATGCTCATTTGACCTAAAGGAAAACCAATAGCTGCTCCTGTATGAATCTCACTATTTTGTAGTAATGAATGACAAAAAGCTGTTTGGCCTGAATTAATTGCGACCATCGCAAAATGATATTGTTTCGCTTGCTCACAAAGTGTTTTCATATCTTCTTTTGTGACATAAGCTTTAACATTGGTATGATCAATTAAATTTGCACATTGTTCGATTGTTAGTTTTTTCTTCATATCTCTATACTCCTTGTTTTAGTATAACACGATTTGATAAAATATATTAAAAGAGGACGAAATTATGTATAAAGTAAAACCCATTTCCTATTCAACTTTATGGGGCGATGATAGGCTCAAACAATATGGAGCTAATATAGAAGCTCCTATCGGAATTGTTTATAGTGTTAGTGGAATTGAAGCCTTCAATTGTGAAATTGAAAACGAACAAGAACACACCACACTAAAAGAAAAAGTGGAACAAAATCCTGAATGTTTTGGATTATTAAAAGGAGAAGAATTTCCTGTTATTATTGCCTTTGATGCCTGTAAAGAATCCGTTAGCTTTCAAATTCATCCTAGGGATGACTATGCTAAACAAAAGCTAAACTTACCCTATGGAAAAAGTGAAGCCTGGTTCTTTATTCAAGCACCGACTCATCATTTTGTATGGGCAAAACACAACGGAAACATAAAGAACGCCCTTGAAACAAATACTATGGAAGATATCATCAATCATTTACCTGTTAAAGAACACGATTTAGTCTATCTTCAATCTGGTGTTGTTCATGCCTTAACAAAGGGTTCATTAATTTATGAAATACAACAATCAACTAATATCACTTATCGTTTATATGACTATAATCGCATCGATCCGAAGACGAATAAACCAAGACAATTAAACATTGATGAAGCCTTAGATAATATTGATTCAAATATTAATCCTGTTTGTATATCATTTGAAGAAGGTAAACAAGATTTTCGTGAATTTAGCTTGCATCATACAACTTTAAAACAAACATTTACAAATGAATCAAATATTGTTTGTGCTATCTCTGTATTAAAAAATAAAGCCATCATCAATCATGAAACAATAACGCAAGGACATAGTATTTTAGTTCTTCCTAAAGAAACAATCACTATTCAAAACGAAGCCGATGTTATGATTGCCTATATTTCAGATTATTTTAGACATTCTTAGTTTAAAAAAGAATGGTTGATACTTCATCACCATTCTTTTTGGTATTGTATTCGTAAACAAGGATTCATAATACTTGCTTGTTTAAAAACCAGTAAAATCCCTTGTAAACATGGACGATTGTCAATCTCAAGTCGTATTTCAATATTTAGCGTACACAACAAATCATATAATCCATCTAAGTTTAATGTATAATCAAGTTTAAATTGTTCTTGAAGATAAGCTAATGCTTCTTCTTTTGAATTTTGATTTAAAAGTAATGTCATCATTCACCTTCATACAACAATTCAAATGTTTCATAGTGATCCTCTGTATAATAAACATCGCCATCTTCGGTATAAACCAAACGCTTACTATTTCGATAACCACCTTCATAATCAATATCACATTCATAATAAACATCATCCGGAAGAGTTTGTTCATAATTCATAAATTGATCTCCTCCAATACTCATTCCCGGACAAACATCCCATAAATTTCCTTTAGATGCATCCCATCCTTCTTTCATGGCCTCCTGTTTCGTGATGTAATTATCGGGAAGATGTGAATACGTATAAATGTAAAGAGCTACATCGTCTTTCGAACTATATGTTTCTGTTTCATCAAGTGTTGTTGTACAACCCACAAATAGAAACAAACATAAAATAATATTCAATAATTTTTTCATGATTTTATTGTATCATTTTTTGAAAACATTTATACAATATGATACAGTTATTAAGCTTCAAAAAAGGAGAAAACATATGTCAAATTTAGAAAAGTATATCATTGTATTTTTAATATCAATGGTTCCCGTTGTGGAACTAAGAGGAGCCATTCCCATTGGAATTGGAGCCTATAACCTCCCTGTTGTTCAAACCTTTATTATTTGTATTATCGGAAATATGATTCCAGTTCCTTTTATCTTTTTATTTGCACGAAAAGTATTAGAATGGGGTATCGATAAACCAGTTCTATCGAAACCATTTTCTTTCTTATTAAACAAAGGACATAAAGGTGGACAAAAATTAAAAGCGAAAGCCGGACGTGGTTTATACTATGCTTTATTTTTATTCGTAGGAATACCCGTTCCTGGAACAGGAGCTTGGACTGGAACATTAGCCGCTTCTATTCTTGATTTAGATTTTAAAAAAACTGTTTTAGCCGTTCTTGCCGGGGTATTGCTTGCCGGGATTATTATGGCCATCAGTTCTTATGGATTATTTGAAATTATCTTCTAGCCTAAGTGAAACTTAGGCTTTTTTTTGATAGAATAATAACATGAAATTACCAGAAACCTATAAACAAAATATGAAATCTCTTCTTAATGAAGAATATGACGAATTTATCGAAAGCTTTGAACAAGATCGTTATTACGGATTAAGGGTGAATACCACTAAAATTTCCGTTGAAGACTTTTTAAAAATTAGTCCCTTTCACCTAGAACCTATTCCTTGGACATCAAATGGATTTTATTATCAAGAAAGTGAGCGTCCTGCTAAGCATCCTTATTACTACGCTGGTTTGTACTATTTACAAGAACCAAGTGCCATGATGCCAGCTCAAACATTAGAAATAGAAGAAGGTGACATCGTTCTTGATGCGTGTGCAGCACCTGGAGGAAAAAGCACCGAATTACTAAATAAACTAAACGGAACGGGATTATTATTCAGTAACGACATTTCTTCTTCACGTGCCCAAGGTTTATTACACAACATTGAAAAATGGGGTTGTGGCAATGTAATTGTAGCGAGTGAAGATGTTTCTACATTGGCAAAACACTACCCAGAAACATTTGATAAAGTTTTAATTGATGCTCCTTGCTCAGGAGAAGGAATGTTTCGAAAAGATCCTTCTTTAATTCAAAGTTGGGAAGAAAGAGGAAATGAATACTATGTCAAACTTCAAAAAGAAATCGTTAAAAGCGCTTTAAGCTTACTAAAACCAGGTGGAAAAATGGTTTATTCTACTTGTACTTTCTCTTGTAGTGAAAATGAAGACATTATTGCGTATATGAAAGAAATATGTCCAGAGATTCAACTCATTCATATTGAGAGTCCTTATTTTTCAAGAGGGGTTAACGGATATGAACAATGTGTTCGTTTATATCCACATAAAATCAAAGGAGAAGGTCACTTTGTAGCTTATATACAAAAAGGGGATAAGCCAATTTCTCATTCTTCTATTATTCATCCAAATGAAATACCAAATGAAGATGCCAAAGAATTCTTTAAGAACATTCAAAAATCATTTGATAATGGTACATTCCAACTCAAAAAAGATAAACTATATTTTATACCTGATATCAACTTAAAAGGCATTCGTATTTTACGCTCTGGTTTATTTTTAGGGGAGTGTAAAAAGAATCGCTTCGAACCAAGCCAGGCATTAGCCATGAATTTAAAAAAAGAAGAATTTAAAAATGTGATTGATTTAGATATTAGTGATCCAAATGTGATTAAATACTTAAAAGGTGAAACAATACAAGTTTCAAACACCAAACTTAAAGGATGGGTTTTAGTGTGTGTCAATGGATACTCTTTAGGATTTGGGAAAATTCAAAACGGAACAATTAAAAATAAATACGCACAAGGATGGAGATGGCAATGAGACTTGATAAATATTTAGCAGATATGCAGATTGGGACACGTTCTCAAGTAAAAAAATTAATTCAAAAGGGATTTGTCCAAGTTAATGATGAAATCATCAAAAAAATTGACTTTAAAGTAAATGAAGATGATATTGTGGTTGTGGATGGCATGCGTGTGGATTATGTCAGCTACGAATATTATTTATTAAATAAACCTGCTGGTTTTATTTGTGCAACCCAAGACAATCGCTATCCAAGTGTTCTTGAGCTCATTCCATATGTTCGCAAAGACATTGCAATTGTAGGAAGATTAGATGTAGATACACAAGGCGCTTTATTAATTACCAATGATGGTCAATTAAATCATAAATTACTGTCTTTAAAACACCATGTTGATAAAAAATATTATGTAGAAGTAGATTCTGTTTTACCAGAAAATGCCAAAGAAATTTTTTCGCAACCAATGGAATTTTCTGATTTCACTTCCCAACCTGCACTTTATGAAGACATTGATGATACTTCTTGTTTTATAACTATTCAAGAAGGAAAATACCACCAAGTAAAACGCATGTTTGAACAAATTGGATGTACCGTTACGTTTCTAAATCGTGTTCAATTTGGAAATTTAACCATTGATGGTCTTGAAGTCGGTGAATACCGTGAATTAACAGAAGAAGAAATTCAACAATTATATGAATACTAGTAGCCATAAAAACAGTTTATGGAGTGTATCGTATTGATACGCTCCATTTTTCATTGGGATAATATTGTTCATACTGCTTAGACTCAAGATAAGATATGTATACATTTATTTTGCAGATGCATTAAACGATCTTATTCACTCAATATATTAATTCGAATCAAAAAGAACAAATTGCACCGCAAACACAATTACGGTGCAATTTTTATATGTTTTACTAATTCACAAGCCACTAAACATAAAATGAAATCAGGAATAATGGTCATAAAACAATTCACAAAAGCCATTAAAAAACCAATGGGCTGTTGATAGAATAAAACCATCATTCCATAATAATAAATAAAGCCACATCCATAATATGCCAATAAACCTGCAATTGTTTTTATAAAATTTGATTTATTAATAGATGTCATTATCCAAATAGCTACTAGAAAACCAAACAAAAATCCAAAAGTTGGTTTTACTAAATAGGAAAATCCTCCCCCACTGGCAAACACGGGTATTCCAACAAGTCCTAAAATCAAATAACTAATTAAACATAAGCATGCATTCTTTCGATTCAACAATAAGCCAGCCAATAATACAAACAACCATTGCAGAGTAAAGTGCATACCTGCCATTAAAGGAATTTGAATCTTAGAACCAATGGCAATTAGAGCCGTAAACAAAGCACAATACGTAACGTCTCTAGTTTTCATCAATTAACTCCTTCAACGATTGAAAAGTAGCTTCATTGGCTTGAAGAATATGTTTAATTCCATATTCTTTTAAAGTTTGTGTTGTTTTAGGTCCAATCGAATACGCAATTCCCTTTTCCTTGTATTCTTCTATATTGGAAACATGTTTTAAAAACCGCTTCGCATTTAACGAACTAGTGAATATAACCGGATGAGCAATATACATATTTTCACATTCTATTTCTGAATTATGATAAACAACTATTTTATGATACTCACATACTGATTCTAAACCATCAATCTCATCGTGAATATCACTTGAAAAATAATCTACAATATCCGTTTTATTTACTTTTAATTCTTCAATCAATGTTTTGGCATTAAAACAAGATGGAATAAAATCCGCTTTAATTCCATAAGACTGTAACCTTGTTGCGGTTGCCTTTCCTACGACAACAAATTGTGTATGACAATATTTACGAATATCATCAATCCCAAAGAAGAACCCATCTACAGCATTTTTACTAGTGAAAATCACAATATCAGGTATGTGATCTAATTTATAAGGCAGAAGTTCAATTTGAGCCACTTTGACTTCATATACTTTATAATCTGACAACAATTTCGTTAACTGATTTTTTTCATGACAAGGAAAAAACAATTCCTTTTTCATAGCTTTTGATAGTGTTCTTGTTTCATGAAACGATGCACACTTTCCTACAACAATAATAGCCGGTGATACTAAACCAATGTCTATATTTTGAATATCACTTAAAGTTGAATATAAATTCTTTTGATAAGGCGTTGTAGCACAACTAATAATTGCGATAGGCATATTAGAATCCATGCCATGTTCCATTAACTTTTGTGCAATTTCTTTTGCCTTTGATAACCCCATCAAAAAAACAAGGGTATCCTTACTTTTTGCGATGTTTTCAAAATCAATATTTTTAAATTCACCCGTGGCATTATGAGCACTCATTACATGAAATCCATTTGAAACACCTCGTGTCGTAAGTGGAATCCCAGCACTACTAGGAGCAGCAATACAACTTGAAATACCACAAACAACTTCATACGAAATACCTTTTTCTTTTAAGTACTCCACTTCTTCTTGTCCGCGTCCAAAAACAAATACATCTCCACCTTTAAGACGCACTACATTCTTATATTCCATTGCCTTTTGGACCATAAGCGCATTAATTTGTTCTTGTTTTAAGGTATGTTGATGGCTTGCCTTTCCTACATAGATCCATTCACAATCTTCTTTTCCAAAAGAGAAAACTTGTTCAGGAACTAAACGATCATATAAAATACAATCTGCTTCTTTTATTTTCTTTACAGCTTGAATAGTTAAATAATCCAATGAACCAGGACCCGCTCCTACTAAAGAAACTGTACCTGCCATTTGTTTACGAATTTGTTTTGCTGCTTGTATTGCGACTTGATACGCATCAGTACCTGATATTGATGCGTAATACAATTGTTCTTTTCCATACACCGCTTGTAAAGATATAATTCCATCTTGGTAACTTGCACAAGCTCCAATGGGATTTTTACAATTCCCATTCATTTCTTGTAAAAAGTAACGCTCACAATTTGTTTCTATATCACTTTTTTCATCACAAAATTCATTAACAATATTAATTAAATCCACATTATCGGCTTTTAATTCAATTGCCAATGCACCTTGACAACAAGAAGGAATCATTTGTTCATAAGATAAAACTTCTATTGTTTCATTTATGTGCAGACGATTACAACCCGCTTTAGCTAAAATCAAGCCATCATAATCATTGTCTTTCATTTTTTGAATACGCGTATCAATATTTCCACGAATATCGACAACATTTAAATCCGGACGAAGCTTTAACAATTGTTTCTTACGACGAATAGATCCAGTGGCAATTGTTGCTCCTTGTTTTAATTGAGATAAAGAGCGCTCATGATTTAAAATCAAGCAATCATGATTATCTTCTCTTTTCCAGCATTTACTAATTGTCAAATGGGGTTCCAATTCACTTGGTAAATCTTTCATAGAATGAATTGCCATTTGAATTTTATCTTTTAAAAGCTGTTGTTCAATTTCTTTTATAAATAATCCATTTCCACCTATTTCACACAAAGGACGACTGTTTTTATCTCCTTTGGTATGAATCACCACGATTTCAAAACTTAGTTCTGGATGCGCTTTGGAAAGTGTATCCACAACACTTTGCGTCTGCATCAAAGCTAGTTTTGATCCTCTTGTACCTACTTTTATATACATAAAACACCTATTTTTCTAATGCGTCTAATAAAAATTCTTTTAATATTTTTTTACGTGATTCAATATCGATATCTTTTAATTGATCACGAATCACTTCCATTTTTTCATTGATATCCCCTAATTGTTCAGTCACTATATTTTCATTTTGTTTACGAAGATATTGACAAATTAAAGGATTCTTTCCCGATGAGCTAAAAGCCGCAACCACATTTTTTTGATGAATCAAAGAAGGAAAAATAAACATACAATCTTCTTTTTGATCCACTGCATTCACTAAGATATTTTTATCTTTACAATATGATGCGATTTCATGGTTTAATGTCTTATTATCTGTAGCTGCAATCACAATGTCAAAGTTATCGATGTCTTTTAATTCAACTTCTTTTTGAATACAAGTACATCCTTCAATTTGAACAAATTCTTTGGAAATACATGTCACATCGGCTTCAAAATCCATTAGTGTATGTATTTTACTCTTTGCGATTTTGCCAGAGCCTACCACTAAACATAGTTTATTTTTAATATCAATAAAAAAAGGAAAATATGCCATGAGAGTATTCTAACATATTCTTTATAATTTATCTCATTTAGTTTATCATTATATAGAAGGAAGGTTTTTTTATGAACAATTTAGAATTCAAAAAAGATTTACCTGAATTCATTGAAAAAACAAATCAATTTTATTCAGGTGAAATGAATATGAAAGACTATAAAGGTTTTTCTGGTTTTTATGGAAGTTATGCTCAAAAAGGTGGTAAAGCCAGTATGCTTCGTCTACGTTTGCCAGCTGGAGTCATCACAAAAGAAACATTAAATTTCATTGTGAATGAAATCAAAAAATATGAAGTTACACGTGCCCACTTCACAACATGTCAAACCATTCAGTTGCACGACTTACAACCATCTCAATTATTTTCCATCTATGAAGACATCTTAGATTTTGGGATTATTTCGATTGGTGGAGGAGGAGACTTCCCTCGTAATGTCATGTGTTCTCCATTAAGTGGTGTACAAAAAGATGAATACTTCGATGTTACACCATATGCACAAGCCGTAAGCAATTACTTATTAACACTTGTGAAAGCCGAAAAAATGCCTCGTAAATTAAAAGTTGGTTTCTCAAACACAAAAGACAATGTTACTCATGCCACTTTCCGTGACCTAGGATTTGTTGCTTGCCAAGACGGTACTTTTGATGTTTATTGTTGTGGTGGACTTGGAAACAATCCTCGTTTTGGAGTACAAGTTGCCTCAAAAGTACAAGGCGAAGATCTTTTATATTATGTAAAAGCAATGCGTGATACTTTCTTACAACACGGAAACTATACAAACCGTGCTAAAGCGCGTACTCGTTATATGATTGAAGCCGTTGGTGGTGAACAAGCCTTCAAAGAATACTTTAATGAAAATTTAAAAGAAGCATTCAAAGAAGATTTAAAAATCAATGTTTCGCCTATTGTCATCACAAAACAAGGAAACGGTTCAATCGAAGGGTTCAATGTGATTGCTCAAAAACAAGAAGGACTATATAGTGTTTGTTACCATCCACTAGGAGGAAATCCAAGTTTAGAAGTACTAGCTCATTTAAATGATGCACTTCAAGATATGGATGATGTCATTTTACGTTTATCACCAGATGAATCTTGTTACATCACAAACTTAACAGCCCAAGAAGCTCGTATTGTTTTAGATGTCATTAAAGAAGACAGTGCTCAAAATGTGTTTGAAACATCAATTAGTTGTATTGGAGCAAGCACTTGTCAAGTTGGTTTACGTGATTCACAAGGATTATTAAAAACTTGTATCGAAGAAATTCGAAATGCTAACTTACCAGCAGATGCTCTATGTCAAATTCATATTTCTGGTTGTCCATCAAGTTGTGGTACACACCAAGTTGGTAAAATTGGATTTAGAGGTCATACTAAAGTTATCGACAAAAAAGCTTATCCAGCTTTCATGTTGTACATTGCTGGAAATGACATGCAAGGAAGCGAAGCAATGGGAAAAGAAATGGGTGCTATTTTAGAAGAAGATGTACCTAAATTCTTAGTTGAATTAGGAACAACAATCGCAAGTTCTCATTGTTCTTTTGATGAATGGGTTCAATCAAATCCAAATGGAATTGAACAAATCGCTAGTAAATATATTTAAAAGAAAAGAAAAAACAACGGTGTTTCTACATCGTTGTTTTCTGGATAATCAAATTTAACCGGGGTCTGCTAAACCGGGGTCATTAACTGGGGTCTG
>NZ_JBJEEX010000115.1:0-80031 GCF_051873495.1 Floccifex sp. | reverse complement strand
TACGTACGGTGCAATGAGAGGGGCGAAAATAGTTTATTTTCCCTCTACTCTATTTATTTAATTAGTTATTTCCATTATTTTGAGGAAAATAAGGACGAAGGGCATCGGCTAAGTTATGGATGTTACGTGTTTGAATATAGACAGTACCATTTCCATGGAAAACATTGACCAATCCTTCTCCAGTAGTGAATCCAAATGTACCACTGGCAATTTCAATATGATAATCAAGGTTGGCATCCCAACAAACAACGTGTTCATTATCGATTGTCATTGGTCGATCACTTGTGACTTGAACAGGAAGGATATCTCCAAAAGAAGAAACAATAATATCTCCATTTCCTGTTGTCTTCATGACAAATAAACCACCTGTTCCACCAAAGAATGCTTTTCCTAAATCTTGTGATTGCATGATGTAATCCACTGTACCATCACAAGCAACAAAAGCCCCTGTATTTAAACAATATTGGGTAGCACCACCAACTTGTAAAGCCGTTAACTTACCAGGAATAGCTGGAGCAACACCAATAAAGGCATTGGGACCAATGGCTTGGGCATGGGTAATAAACATGCTTTCTCCACTTGTTAGACTTCTTCCAATGGAACTTAATAAACCACCAAATCCTTTTTTGGAACTATTCATTTTTCCTTCTAAAGAAACATTTGATAAATATACCATTGAACCTCTTTCAATTTTAATGGTTTCTGTAGGAGATAAATACACTTCTAATAATGGACAATCTGAGTCCCCTTTAATTGTATAACGCATAAAAATACTTCCTTTCTGTGTGTTTGATTAACTTCATCATACCTAAATTGACTAAAAAGTCTATAAAAGAATTGAAGTAACCTTTATAAAAGATGTAAAATAAGAAAAAATAAAGAAATTCTTAAGAATGTATTAAGTATTAGTTGAGAATTGAGTTTGAATAGAAAGAAAGACTAGCAATAAAGAGATTACTTGCTAGCCTGTGAATAATAAGAAAAGGTTGAAGTTTTGCTATTTATGGAGGATATGCGCACTTTTCTTATTTAAATTCATTATAAACAATAACTATGGAATAATTATGTGAAATAAAAAAAAGACATGGAATCTTGTAAAAGTTACAAGGAGGAATTTTATTTATGAATTTTATGGAAACAAAAGAAATATTAAATCGTTTATTATTTGAATTCAATGGACATAACCAAGAAACAGGTATCTTAAAAGTAACCGAAGGAATGAATGGTTGTCTTTATATTGAGTATAAAAACGAACAAGGAGTTAATACGATTAAAATTAATTCACATGATTATGATAGTGCAGGAAAATTAGTAAAGGATATATTAAATAAGGTATTTTAAAATATGAAAACAGTAAAACTACTATTGATTTTATGTTTATGTATGGGATGTACACGCATTGATTCAAAAACCCAATCAATCGCCACAGATGAAGTGAATCCCGTAAAAGTGATTCAACAAGAAGCAAAAGAAGAAAGTGATGATTTATCGGCATCAAAAGGGGTCATTGATTTATATATTTCCGATAATGCATTAGATACAACGCAAATGTCTTATGCCATTCAAGACTTAGAAACAGGCGTTATTATTCAATCCGAAAATGCCAGTGAAAATTTTGTGGCAGCTAGTGTATATAAACTTCCTTTATGTATGTTATGGTACGACAAAATTAATAGTGGAGAAGTCAGCAAAGATGAACCAATTTTATTTTCAGCTATTGAAGAAAGCGGCGGATATTTAGAACAAGACTATTGTGTTGGACAAACCATTCCTTTATCTGAAGTATTACGTTATACCATTGTTTATTCTGATAACAATGGAGCTCATTTATTGTTTAATAACTTAGGCGGATGGCCAGAATTTAAGAAACAATGTGCTAAATATAGTAGCCATGAACAAAACGATGAATTCTATTCTTATGAAAATTATTTAAACGCGGAATATATGTGTGATGTTTTAAAAAATCTATACGATCACAAAGAAACATATAGTGACTTAATTGGTCATCTTCAAAGTGCCATTCCCGATGATTTTCTAAATAGTAATACCCCATTAAATATGGCACAAAAAGCAGGATGGCTATATGAAGTTCAAAATGCTTCGGGTTTATCATTAGATGGACATCCTTATTCAATTAGTGTGTTCACAACATATGGAGAACAAGGAAAAACAATCATGGGAAACATAAATAAAATTTGTTTTGATTATTTTAATGAATAGTTACATTTTGTTTCAAAAAAAGTTGACATTTCTTTCATTTCGTTTACAATAGTCTCATAAAGATGTTGAACAGAAGAGTACATTAAGAAAGAAAACGTAGAGAGTTCGTGATGGTGGAAATCGGACAATGAAAGCTTAATGGAAGATGGTCTGGGAGTTGCAAAGGTGATATGTAATCTTTGCCGGGTTTGCCCGTTATCGCAATAGAGTATAACTTATTTAGCGTACTTGAAGAGGCACCAATTGTGAGATTGGCGTAAAATTAGGTGGTAACACGTATAACACACGTCCTAATATGGGACGTGTTTTTTTATTTATATAAAGCCTAGTTCCTTTTCAAGAAAAGTAGAAAGAGGAGGAAAAAGCGATGAACAAGTTATTAAAAGTGGGAGCAGCTGCCCTATTAGCTGCAAGTACATTAGTAGGATGTGGATCTTCATCTGATAGTAGTGAAGATAAAACAATTAAAGTAGGAGCAACTGCTGTTCCACATGCGATGATTTTAAATGATGTTGTAAAAGATATCTTAGCTGATGAAGGATGGACATTAGAAGTTGTTGAATTTACTGATTATGTAACACCTAATACTTCATTAGAAGAAGGAGAAATTGATGCGAACTACTTCCAAACAAAAGGATATTTAGACGATCAAAATGAATCACGTGGATTACACTTAGTACCAGTTGCTGGAATTCACTATGAACCAATGACAATTTTCTCTAAAAACTTTACTTCATTAGATGAAATTGAAGATGGAGCTACAATTGTTATTCCTAATGACTTTGACAATGAAAAACGTGCTTTAGTTGTATTAGATGCAGCTGGTCTAATTTCTTATGATGCTACGAAAGTTGGAGAAGATGGTTCTCCATTAGATGGAATCGTAACAAACGATAAAAACTTACAAATCCAAGAAGTTGAAGCAGCTACAGTTCCTCAATACAATGATGATGCAGATGCTTTAGTTGTAAATGGTAACTACGCTCTAGAAGCAAATATCAAAGATAAAGCCAATGCGATTTTCGTTGAAACACCAGATATTGAAGCTCGTACAAACTATGTAGTTGTTAAAGAAGGAAATGAAGATTCTGAAAAAACAAAAGCATTAGTTGATGCAATCACTTCACAAGAAGTAAAAGATTATATTGAAGAAAACTATGGTAGCGCCGTTATTTGCGTATTCTAATTGAAATAAGTGAGGCACGAAAGTGCCTCTCTAGTTTTATATGATTAAAGTAGTTTGATTACATAAAATTGGAGAAGGAGAACAAAAATGATTGAAGTAAAAAATTTATGTAAAAGTTTTGGTGATTTAGACGTTATCAAAGATGTTTCTTTCACCATTGAACAAGGCGATATATTTGGAATTATTGGACAATCCGGAGCAGGAAAATCAACTTTGCTTCGTTGTTTCAATGGTTTGGAAGACTATCAAAGTGGAAGCATTGTCGCTTTAGGAAAAGAAATCAAGTCGTTAAATAAAAAAGAACTGCAATTAGTTCAAAAAGACATGGGAATGATTTTCCAAAACTTTAATTTATTAAATCGTTTAACGGTATATGAAAACATTGCCTTGCCTTTAAAATTCTGGAAACAAAATCCAAAAGATGAACAACACGACAAACACATTCATGAACTATTAAAATTAGTCGGACTAGAAGATAAAATTAATAGTAAACCAAGAGAACTATCAGGTGGGCAAAAACAAAGAGTTGCCATTGCCAGAGCTCTTGTCATGAATCCTAAAATTTTATTATGCGATGAAGCAACAAGTGCATTGGACCCTAAAATTACCCAAGACATTTTAGCATTACTTCAAAAAATTAATGAAGAATTAGGAATTACCATTGTTGTAGTCACTCATCAAATGGAAGTTGTGAAACAAATTTGTAATAAAATGGTGTTCTTGAAACAAGGAAAAATTGTTGCCCAAGGAAAACCAGAAGAATTATTTGTTTCTAACAACGAAGATATTTTAGATTTCACTGGACATGACAGTGATATTTTACCGGATACAGGAATCAATATTAAATTGTATTTCTTAAATAGTAATTCGAAATCACATACCATTACTTCTTTGGCAAGAGACTTAAACATTGATTTTGATATTTGCCAAGGAAAACTAGAAAACTTTAGAGGTCGTATTTTAGGATCACTTATTATTAATGTTGAACAAAAAGATAAAGACAAAGTCTTGGATTATTTAAAAACATGTGACGTTGAATGGGAGGTAATTGAAAATGTTTGATACATTATTTACAGCCACAGGCCAAACTATATATATGGTATTGGGATCAACTTTATTCTCAGTAATATTAGGATTTATTCCCGCCATTGTCTTAGTTCTTACAGCACCTGATGGCTTAAAACCAAATAAAGTTGTATACAATGTACTTGATTTTATTGTGAACACATTTAGATCATTTCCATTTATTATTTTATTGATTCTAGTCATTCCTGTTACACGTGCTATTGTGGGAACATCACTTGGATCAACGGCAGCCATTGTCCCACTAACAATCAGTGCCATTCCTTTTGTTGCCCGTGTTATTGAAAATGCCTTAAAAGAAGTAGACCCAGGATTAATTGAAGCTGCTAAATCATTTGGAGCTAGCGACATGCAAATTATTGTTCACGTATACTTTAAAGAAGCATTCCCAAGCATTGTTTCAGGTGTTATCCTTGCGATGATTTCGATTGTAGGATACACAGCTATGGCTGGTTCAGTTGGTGGTGGTGGACTAGGAGACGTTGCCATCCGAAGAGGATATCAAGCCTATAATCTTAAGTATTTATTCGCAACTTCTGTTATTTTAATTGTATTCGTGCAAATTATTCAAAGCATCGGAAACTATTTATATAAGAAATTGTCATAAGGAAATAGAAACTCTATTTCCTTTTTACTTTTTAGTGGTGTATAATTCTTACGTTTACGGAGGGCATATGAAAAAAGAACAAGAAAAAAGTACTATTTATGATTTAGATGGTACCGTCGAATTAAAAGAAGCAGTGCCATTAGGTATTCAACACGTATTGGCTATGTTTCTTGGAAATATTTCTCCTTTGTTGATTGTTGCAGGAATGCTTGATATGGCACCTGAATTAAAATCAACATTGATTCAAAATGCGATGTTTATTGCTGGAGCCATTACTTTAATTCAATTGTATCCAATTGGAAAAATCGGATCAAAATTACCAATTGTAATGGGAACTAGTTCAGGATTTATTGGAACAGCTAAAGCAATGGGAGCTCTATATGGATATGGAGCATTAATGGGAGCATGTTTTGTTGGTGGAATCTTTGAAATGATTCTTGGATATTTTATTAAACCATTGAAAAAATTATTCCCACCTGTTGTCACAAGCTTAGTTATTATTTCGATTGGATTATCTCTATTACCAGTTGGAATCAATTACTTTGGTGGAGGTTCAGGAGCCGCTGATTTTGGAAGCATTAACCACATTTTAGTAGGAACAATTGTTATTATTGTAATTGTGATTGCTAAACAATTTAAAGGCTTTGTGAACAATGCATCGATTTTAATTGGAATTGTTGTTGGATATATCGTTGCCATTTGTTTAGGAATGGTTAACTTTACACCTGTTGCACAAGCATCATGGTTTGCCTTACCAAAATTCATGCCAGTTGGAATGGAATTCAATATGGAATGTATTATTGCTATGGGAATTATGTTTATTGCTACAACGGTTGAAACTGTTGGAGACACATCAGGAATCACAAATGGTGGTTTAGGACGCGAAGCAACAACAGATGAACTTCAAGGATCGGTTTTAGCCGATGGATTTGGAAGTATGATCGCAAGTTGTTTTGGTGTTTTACCAAATACATCTTTCTCACAAAACGTTGGATTAGTTACTGTTACTAAAGTTGTAAACCGCTTTACGATTATGACAGGAGCTGTATTCTTGATTCTTTGTGGATTCTGTCCAAAATTAAGTGCCTTATTCTCAGTTATGCCACAATCGGTTTTAGGAGGAGCTGCCGTAATTATGTTTGGTAGTATCTTAGTAAGTGGTATTGAATCATTAAAACGCGTAGAATTCGATGAAAGAAATTCTTTGATTATTGCTTTATCAATTGGATTAGGAGTTGGAATTGGACAAGTTCCTGCGGTATTAGCACAACTTCCAAGTTGGGTTGGAAATATCTTTGCACAAAACGGAATTATCATGACATTCGTTATCGCAGCGGTATTGAACCTGATTTTACCTAAGAAAAAAAATAAAGAAAAAGTAAAAGAAGAGGTCTAGCGACCTCTTTTATTATGGTAAAATAAAAACAGAATAGGAGGACACTATGCTTAGAATTAATACTATTGTTTTTCCTGAAACAATCGACGAAGCCTATACACTATTAAGTAAAAATAAGAAAAATCGTGTATTAGGAGGAATGATCTGGCTAAAAATGGAAGACATTCAAATTCCATGTGCCATTGATTTAAGTAAGTTGTCATTGGATACAATTGAAGAAACAGAAGAAGAATTTAAAATTGGAGCCATGGTAACATTACGTGAAATGGAAATTAATGAACCATTAAATAAAAGCTTTGGGAATGTGTTTAAAGACGCTTTTAAAGATATTGTTGGAGTACAAATGCGTAATATGGCAACGCTAGGAGGAAGCATTTATTCTCGCTTTGGTTTTAGTGATGTGATTTGTGCTTTACTTTGTTTAGAATGTGAAGTAGAAACATATAAACACGGAAGAATTTCTTTAGAAGAATTCACAAAATTAGACTATGAACAAGATATAGTTGAATATATATACATTAAGAAAACAGGACTTCAAAGTGCTTTTACATGTGTGCGAAATAGTTCAACGGACATTTGTACATTAAACGCATCTTGTACAAAATACGAAGACCACTATAAATTCTGTATTGGAGCTAGACCCGCCATTGCCAAAGTCTATAACTGCCCTTTAGATGATGTTTCTCTTGATGTATTATGCGGAAGCAATATGAGAGGATCAAAAGAATATCGTGAAAAATTAGTAGAAGGACTTGTAACGCGTTTAGTTAGAAAGGTGGATGGCGATGCTTGTTAAGATTAAATTAAATGGACAAATGATTCAAGAAGACGTACATCCCCAAACGATATTATTAGATTGGTTACGCGACCATGGATGTTACAGTGTAAAAAGAGGATGTGAAACAGCTAACTGTGGTTTGTGTACTGTATGGTTAGATGAAAAACCTATTTTGTCTTGTGCTATGTTAGTTTCAAGATGCAATGGACATGCCATTGTGACACTTGAAGGAATGCAAGAACAAGCAAAAGAGTTTGCTCATTTCATGGCCAATCAAGGAGCTGAACAATGTGGATTCTGTACACCAGGATTAATTATGAATGTATTTGCCATGGAAAAAGAATTAAAAAATCCAACAGAAGATGAAATTAAAGAATACTTAGCAGGTAATTTATGTAGATGTACTGGATACATGTCACAATTACGTGCGATTAAAGCGTATTTGAATCGAGGTGAACAATCATGAAAGTAATAGGAAAACCTATTCCTAAAAAAGATGCGATGTCCGTATTAACAGGAAAACCAGTATACTGTGATGATTTAGCACCTAAAAATTGTTTAATTGTTAAGATATTACGCTCTCCTCATGCTTATGCCAAAATTAAATCCATTGATACAACCATTGCGAAAAGAATCCCTGGCATTGAAGCTATTTATACATACAAAGACGTACCTAATTCACGTTTTACTTTAGCCGGACAAACGTATCCTGAACTAAGTCCATATGATCGTAAAATTCTTGAAGATACAGTACGCTATGTAGGCGATGAAGTTGCTATTGTTGCTGGTGCCAATGAAGATTGTGTAGACCGTGCTTTAAAAATGATTAAAGTGGAATACGAAGTATTAGAACCTCTTTTAGATTTTACGAAAGCCATTGATAATCCAATTATTGTCCATGATGAAGACGACTATAAAACACTATGTGAAATTGGAAACGATGTAAAACGAAACATTTGCAGCAGCGATGAAAGTGTTGTTGGAAATGTAGATGAAGTATTTAAAACATGTGATGTTGTCTTAGAACGAGAATATCATACCAAAGCCAATGCCCAAGCCATGATGGAAACAATGCGTGCATTCTCTTATATTGATACTTATGGAAGATTAACTATTGTTTCAAGTACGCAAATCCCATTCCATGTGCGTCGTATTGTTAGTACAGCGCTTGAAATACCAAAATCAAAAATCAATGTTGTGAAACCTCGTATTGGAGGAGGATTTGGAGCTAAACAAACGGCTTGTTGTGAAATCTTTACAGCTTTTGTGACATGGATGACAAAGAAACCAAGTAAAATCGTTTATACACGAGAAGAAACATTCATGGCCTCAAATTCAAGACATGAAATGAAACTACGCGTTAAAATGGGTGCTAAAAAAGATGGAACCATTGAAGCCATTGACTTATATACACTATCCAATACCGGAGCTTATGGAGAACATGGACCAACAGTAGTTGGTTTATCCGGACATAAATCATTACCAATTTATAATCACGTAAAAGCCAGTCGTTTTACTAACCATGTTGTCTATTCCAATACAATGCGAGCAGGAGCCTTTAGAGGATATGGAGCAACGCAAGGATGCTTTGCGATTGAATCGTGTGTAAATGAATTAGCCGATGAATTGGGAATGGATCCATGTGAATTAAGACTAAAGAACATCGTTCATGAAGGTGAAGTATTAAGTCAATACTATGGGGAATACTTAAATTCATGTGCCCTTGATCGATGCTTGAAAAAAGCTATGGAAATGATTGACTATAAAAATAAACCATTACGACAAGATATGGGTGATTTTGTACGTGGTATCGGAGTTGCGTGTACAATGCAAGGAAGTGGAATTGCCAATGTCGATATCGGTACGGTTGAAATTAAGCTACAAGACGATGGTTTCTATACATTATCTATTGGAGCAACGGATATGGGACAAGGATGCGATACAGTACTTGCACAAATTGCAGCAGAATGCCTAGACTGTGATGTAGATAATGTTGTCACAAGTAGTGTAGACACCGAACACTCTCCATATGATACAGGTTCTTATGCCTCAGCTACTTCTTATGTAACAGGACAAGCTGTTGTTAAAGCTTGTACACAATTAAAAGAACAAATTTTAACTGAAGCCAAAGCATTATTTGAATGCGAAGACGTTGAATTCAATGGAAAAGAAATTTATACATTGGATCATAAAAAATCAATGAGTTTAGCTGATTTTGCGGATTATTGCTTTGGTGGTGGAAAAGGAAAGGCATTAATCGCAACTGCCTCTCACGTATCACCAACTTCACCACCACCATTTATGGTTGGAATTGCCGAAGTGGATGTTGATAAATTAACAGGAGAAATCAAAGTTCATGACTATGTTGCTTGTGTAGACTGTGGAACTGTTATCAATCCTAACTTAGCTCGTGTACAAGCAGAAGGTGGAATTGGACAAGGAATTGGAATGGCTTTATATGAAGACATTACTTATGATGAAAGAGGAAAAATGCGCAATAACTCTTTCTTCCAATATAAAGTACCAACAAGAATTGATGTTGGAAATGTCCGTGTTGAATTTGAATCAAGTTATGAAGACAATGGTCCATTTGGTGTAAAATCCATTGGTGAGGTTGTTATTAATACACCAAGCCCGGCTATTGCCAGTGCAGTTGCCCATGCCACAGGTGTACAAGTACGTACATTACCAATTACACCAGAAAAAGTGTTATTAAAACATGAAGACTAGTCTGATTATATTGGCATCAGGTTTTAGTTCGCGTTTTCATTCGAACAAACTTCTACATAAAATCAATGATAAAACATTATTTGAAATCACATATGAAAGAAGAAAATTCTTTGATGAAGTGATTGTAGTAACACAATACGAACAAATAAAAGAATTTGCCCAAGAAGCTAAAGTCATCATGAATGATCATCCTGAATATGGACAAGGATATTCTATTTCTTTGGGTATTCAAAAATGTGATAGTGATTATTGTATGTTGATGGTTAGTGACATGCCATATATTAAAGATGAAACGATTGTTAAGATGTTAGAAATAAAAGATGAACAACACGTGGTGATAGGATGTTATCAAGACATTCTATGCAATCCCATGCTCATCCCTAAAAAATATTATTCCTATCTAACAAACTTAAAAAACGATAAAGGAGCAAAACAAGTGATTGCCAAGCTTCCTTATCGTATTGTCAATTTAAGTGAACAAGAGTTTATTGATATTGATGTTAAGTAGAAGGTCAAAAGACCTTCTACTTTTTTTAGATACTGTTGATAAAAAAACAAATAATTGTAGAATTAAACTAAAGAAAGGGCAATGCTATGTTAAAAGAAAAGACACAAAACATAATAAGTAATGGAATCATAGTTTTATTAGGTGTATTTCAAATCACTACACTCATATTATTTTTAAATCGTGATCTAATTAAATCATTATCAAATACAATGATATTAAATGTAGAAGCCCCCATAAGTTATTTATTTCGTATTTTATTCTTAGTTTTGATTGTTCAATTATGGATTATTAAATCACAACCATATTTTAAAAAGATTGTTTAAAATATGCACTCTATTTAACGATTCACTTTATCATTCTATTTAGTATCATTCATATCTTTCATTTAGCTTATAATGTATACAACGGCTTTGAAACATTTATCATTTTAATTCCAGTTTTATTTATAATATATGTACTCAAAAGAAATTGAGTGCTCGATCTTTTTATATGTGTTGAATTCAAAATAGTGGCATTGTTCCTATTGAAAAATACTCATAATTAGAAAGATATTTTAACGATTTTTATACCTTACTATTTTATTATGCAACATAAAATAAAAAAACACAAGAATTATATTTTAATAACAAAAATTATATATTTAAAATATACAAAAGTATCAATTGTTGAAAGAGGTGGGAACATGATTTTTATTAATACTTAGGTAAACTTGAATAATAAGAAGGAGGAAAATAGTTATGAAAAAAATATTAATATTCTTTTATACTTTTATTTTAATTATTACTTTTATGACCCCAACTTTTGCTGCCGAGAATACTACGACTTTTTGTGGATATATGCCTTTTGAAACAACAAATAATGAGCCATATTATGTAAGTGAAAATGGCACTATTTTAAAGGAAAAACCATCAAGTGGTACATACGTTGAAGTTCTATATGACTCAAGATGGGATAATACTTTGGTAACTAACGAATCAAGACTTACTGCATATCAATACATTAATATTAATGGAATTGTTTTAAAAAGTTCTCCAAATGGACATTATGCAAACAGTATATACTATACAAAAATTAACGTTGGAATGACTGTTTATTTTGATACAGATACAATGAGAATTACTAAAGTTGCGGATGCAACTGTCTTATATACAAATTGCCCATTACTTACTTCACATAGTGCAGCCACAGTATCAGCTTATGCATCAGGAGGACGTGCTTACGCTAAAGGTACTATTACATATTATGCCCCTTATGTTGAAACATTAACTGGTACTGGTTCTTGGGGGTGGGTATAATGAAAAACAGAATTTTCGATAGTATAATATTTAATCTTGAAAATGACTCATTTGAAATATTAGATGGTACATTAGGAACATATAAAATATCGGATATAAAGAAATGCTCAGTATTAAATGAAGAAGCTAAATTTAGAGGAAAAACAGAACCTTTTTTACATCAAGTATTAGGTGGAGTTTCATTTTTTGCTTTTGGTGAAAATTTAATGTACGTAGGATTAAAACTAGTGACAAAAGATAATAATAAATTAGCAGTCTATATTTCTAAAAAACCCGTTTCTTTTAATACGGATACATTTCTAAGGGATAAAAAAGAAGCTGAAACTATAAAAAAGATTTTTGATAAAGTAATTAATAAAAGTTAGCTATAGTGAATAGATGATTAGTCGTAAGATTGATCATCTTTTTGATTTTTAAATGAAGTGGATTGTTGAAATAAAGTAATTCTCAATATAAAACTCTATAATTAATTTTTAAATATTGGATAATTAATTAAAACAATTTGTATATGATTAATTTATAACCTTATTGACTTTAAATAGAGTTGTAAGTTTTAATAAAGGTATAAACATAAGACGATGGGAGGTGAAATCATGTGGTCATATAGCAACGTATTAACATAAATATTGTATGGTAAGGAGGTTGAATTTATGTTCTTAAATAAGAAGAAATATTTTATATTTATTTGTTTGTTATTCTAATTTTTATTATGTTAATGTTCCTGTTTTTGCATCAGAAAACACAGAGGTGTCTATTTTCTTTAATGACTATATTGATAAATGTTTTAATAGTCCTGAAAATGTCAAAGTGTTAGAAAATGGAATAGATGTAACGGATTCATTTTTTGATGAATACAGTAATAATTATTTAAATAATAGTCTTAAAGAAATTCAAGAATATCTTTGCGATGATAATGTGCAAATAAGCTATAAAGAATTTGCTAATCAAACAAGAGCCACAGAATCAAAAAGTGTAACCTATCAACATTATAAAGCGGCGACAGATACAACGGGAAAATTCACAAAAGAATGGATTGTTAATATGCAATGTTATATCACATGGGATGCAAATAAATATAAAATTACTAGTTATAATACTCCTATTTTATATTTATCGACTGCGAGTTGGAAAACAAACTGGTCACCATATATTACAAATGTTTCCACAGATGCCCCTGTAGTTAATTCTGATCGGACTGCAGTAACTTTTAGTGCTGGTTACACAATGAAAGGAAGTTATTCTTATTTCAATGGTATTAGTGAAACATATAGTTTTGGAAGCTATCGAATAAGTGATACATTCTATGTTTAAATTGAAATTATTATCTGAAAAAACACAAAACATAATAAGTAATGGAATCATAGTTTTATTAGGTGTATTTCAAATCACAACACTTTTATTATTTTTAAATAGTGATGTCATTAAATCGTTATCTAATACAATGATATTAAATGTAGAAGCTCCAATAAGTTATTTATTTTGTATTTTATTCTTGATTTTGATTGTTCAATTATGGATTATTAAATCACAATCATATTTTAAAAAGATTGTTTTAAAATATGCACTCTATTTAACGATTCATTTTATCATTTTATTTAGTATCATTCATATCTTTGATCTAGCTTATAATGTATACAATGGCTTTGAAACATTTGTGATTCTAATTCCAGTTTTATTTATAATATATATACTCAAAAGGGATTGATTGCTCAATCCTTTTTAATTGTTACAAAGACTTTACACATCCAATTTTGTATTTTTTGAAAAGTAGTGTAATATAAGACAGAAAGGAAAATATGGCTGAGCCATGAAAAGAAGGATATGAAAACAATTTATTTAGCAGGTGGATGTTTCTGGGGAATGCAGAAATTCTTTGACCAATTTGATTTTGTTCAAGAAACAAGAGTAGGATATGCCAATGGATATACGATGAACCCAGAATACAAAGACGTCAAAGCCCAAATTACGGGATATGCCGAAACATTAATGGTTGTATATGAAGATGATTTATCTTCTTTGTTGGATTTCTATTTTGAAGTTATTGATCCAACAAGTGTAAATAAACAAGGAGAAGATGAAGGATCAAGCTATCGTACCGGAATTTATTACATTGATGATAGTGATTTACCAATTATTAATCAAAAAATTGCAGAAATCGCTAAAAAATATGATAAACCCATTGTCGTAGAAGTAGAGCCATTAAAGAATTTCTATGACGCTGAGGAATACCATCAAAAATATTTAGAAAAAAATCCTGGTGGATATTGCCATATTCCATCGTCGTTATTCACAAAATACAAGTAGGTTTCTACTTTGATTTGTCTTTTTTTGCTAAAGTAGATATGGTATATTATTACTAAAGAAATCAATATCTTCGGAGGATCAATAAATGATAAAAAGAATTGGGATATTAACTTCAGGAGGGGATTCACCCGGAATGAATGCCGCTATTCGTGCTGTTACACGTGTAGGAATTAATAGCGGATTAGAAGTTTTTGGAATTTATAATGGATATAAAGGAATGGTTGAAGGATATATTGAACCATTAACACGTGATTCTGTATCACAAATTTCCAATCGTGGAGGAACCATTTTAGGATCGGCACGTCTTCCTGAATTTAAAGATGTTGCCGTTCGTGAAAAAGCCATTAAACAATTAAATAAACGAGGAATTGAAGCAGTTGTTGTTATTGGGGGAGATGGATCGTATCGAGGTGCTCTTTCTTTAACAGAAATGGGAATTAATTGTATTGGATTACCAGGAACAATTGACAATGACATCACTTGTACAGATTACACAATTGGATTCTATACAGCCCTTCAAACAATTGTAGAAGCCGTCGATAAATTACGTGACACATCAAATTCACATCACCGTTGTTCTATTATTGAAGTAATGGGAAATCGCTGTGGGGACTTAGCTTTATATGCAGGTATTACATGTGGAGCTGATATCGTTATCACAAAAGATTCTGGATTTGATGAAGCTGATGTGTTAGATCGTTTACGTGAACTTGACACAATTCGTAAGAAAAAACATGCGATTGTTGTCATCAGTGAAAAAATTACTGACGTCGATGAATTTGCGAAAAAAGTATCATTGAATACTGGTTTCTCAGGAAGAGCAACCGTATTAGGACATATTCAACGTGGTGGTTCTCCATGTCCATTTGATCGTTTAATTGCCAGTCAAATGGGAGAAAAAGCCGTAGATTTATTGATGCAAGGAATTGGTGGACAATGTGTTTGTATTCGTGACAATAAAATTGTTGCCTATCCAATTGAAAAAGCATTGAAAATGCCTCCTGAATCAAGAAAACCTCTTACTAATTTATTTGAACGTCTTATCTAAAAAAAGAAGCAGTGGATTTTATTCCACTGCTTTTAATGATTCTACCATTTCTACTTTCTTTAATTTGAATCGCATCACAAAATTAATAATGAAATTAAATACCATTGTAATCAAAAAACTAATCACAAATGAAATAGGTTTAATTGTTCGACCAAACATAATCGTATCCATTTCGGCTAGATTCATAATTAAATGATGTAAACCAATTCCAAATACCAAACCAATTAAAGCACCAATAACCGTTAGAAGTGTACTTTCACGATTCACATAAGCACTCACTTCATTAGGAAGGAATCCTAGTACTTTAATGGTTGCGATTTCTCTGACACGCTCAGAAATATTCACATTACTTAAGTTGTACAATACCACAAAGGCAAGAGCTGCAGCACATCCAACCAATAAAACGACAACCATTGATAATTGGGAAATAATGTCTTTGAAATTGTCTTCTAGATTTGAGTAGAAAGTAACGCTTTTCACGTTATCCAATTTCATTAAATCATTTCCTAATTTCTTTTCAAATTTATTGGTTTGACTCTTTGTTTTAAGAAGACAAACATAATTAGTGTTGGCTTTACTATTCCAACTTTGATACATATCTCTTGTGACATAAATATGATGATCCACGTAGTTTTTATATACACCAGATACTTTACAAGAAATTTCTTTATCGTTGTTGTCTTTAAAAGTAAGGGTATCACCTTTCGATAAATTCATTTTACTAGCCATCTTTTCAGAAATAATGACACCATTATCATCTAGATCCAATACATCATTGGAATGAATATCTTGAAGACGTACATATTTAGAACACTTGTCATAGTCATCGACAATGTGGACGGTAACGGCCATATCTTTGCCATCAAAGTTAGCAGTAGAAGCCATTTGTTCTTCTTTATAATAAGATGAAATACCATCAATTTCATCGATATCTTTAGTATTTGGACCATTTAAAGTAATCGAAGCATTGTATTGATAAATGATACTGTATTGTTGATGGACAATATCGGAAATACTATCATAGATTCCAAAACCACCAACCAGTAAAGCCGAACAACCAGCAATTCCTACAATTGTCATAAACAAACGCTTTTTATAACGGAAGATATTACGAGCTGTTACTTTTTGTAAGAAAGGAAGACGATTCCAAATGAATGGGATACGCTCTAATAAAATTTTCTTACCAGCTTTACCAGCTTTTGGTCGCATTAACTTAGATGGAACTTCTTTTAATTCGGCTTGAATGGATCCAATGGTTGCCAACAAAGTGACACCAATCATGGATAAAGAAGCCATCGCAATTAAACCAGGCTGGAATTTAAAATACATTGTTTCTAGGTTATATAACATATTCCATAGTGTAAAAATAACTTTAGGGAATATATACATTCCTATCGAACAACCTAGAATTGAACCAATTACACCAGCGACTAAAGCATAAATAATGTATTTAGAAGCAATTTGACCTTTAGAATAACCCAAAGCTTTTAAAGTACCAATTTCATTTCTTTGTTCATCTACCATTCTAGACATCGTTGTCATACAAACTAGGGCGGCAACTAAGAAGAAAAATACAGGGAAGACTTTGGCAATTCCATCCATACGATCAGCACAAGCTCCATAGTCACGATAAGAATAATGAGAATTACGATCCAATACAATCCATTCTCCATTTATAGAATCCAATTGTTTTTGAGAATCGGCAATTTGTTTTTCATAGTCTTCTTTGGTTTGTTCTAATTCTTGTTTACCTTGTTCATATTGACTCCGTGCTTCATCTAATTTTGTTTGTGCCTGTAAAAGCTGAGCCATACCATTATCGTATTGTTGTTGGCCTGAAACGAGTTCATTGTAAGCCGCATTTAATTCATTTACAGCACTTTGCAGTAAAGCTTGTTGCGATAACAATTCTTCTTTTTTAGTGCTTGCTTCTTGAATCTGTGCAATGGTTTGATCAATATAAGCGATATTGGAATTACACTCATCAATTTGCGCTTGAATGCTTTCTTTAGAATTATTTGCCAAGGTTTCTACTAAAGTCGCAATTTGATCTCTTTGCGCAATGATTTGTTCATTGGCAAGACCATTATCAATTAACCAATTCAATGTTTGTAAAGTAAGCTGATAAAAATTTAAAGAATCATATGTCTTTAATAATTGTTCAAGCTGTTGAATCGCAGCTTGTAATTGTTCTTTATTGGCTTGTAAAGTTGCCAATGAATTTTCACCTTGTTCAATTTGAGCTAAGGCATTGTTGACTAAATTTAAATCATCATAAACATGTTTATTTTCATTGTACTGAGCCCAACCACTATCTAATTGCGCCTTAGAAGCTAATAAAGTTTGTTTAGAAGCATTGATTTGTTGTTGACCTTGATTAATTTGTGCCTGGGCATCATCTAATTTTGCTTGCCCTTTATTTAATTCATCATAAAGCTTGGCCTTTGCTTCATTTAGTTTATCTTGTTGCGATTGAATACGAGCATCGATTTGTTCTGGACCCAAGGCTTCAATATCTTCTAGAACAGGATTTACTAAATCAAAATATTCATCGGTGTAACTATCTAATTGTTCACAACCATCAACGGCTACATCAATTTCAGTATAATAATCAGCTAAGATATTGCTATCTTTTACATAGATGAAACTACTGACTTTTCCAGAACCAATAGATGAACTACCTAATTCATAAGACAAATAATTGGGATTGTAACAAGTTCCGACGATTTTAAAAGATTGATTTTTTAATGTTTTGGATAATTCATCTTCATCGTTTAAATACAAATCAATGGTATCTCCAATTTCAAAACCACCATATAATTCACTTGTCGTACTGGCCGCTTGAATTAAACATTCATTTTCATTTTTAGGCATTCGTCCATCAACTAAGCGAATTTGATTTAATTCTTGATTATCTTGATAAGACAATACTTTAATAACTAATTCACTGGCTTCTCTTTGACAAAGTGTATCAATGGAAAAAGTAGGTTGAACAGATTTTACATGTTCAAGCTTAGCTATTTGTTCAACATCATCGTCATATAGACCCAATGTTGAATATACTTGAATATCTTGGACATGATAAGAATCAAAATATTGATCAGCACTATATTTCATATCAGGGGCACTTGCTTTGATTCCTGCAAAGAATGCAGTACCTATAGCAACAATCAATAATATGGAAAGAAAACGACCAATGGAGTGTTTTATTTCCAAGAAGATATTTTTAATAAATGTTTTAGGCATTAGTATTCAATCCTATCTACATCCATTGGATTATCATTTAACGTGATACTATCAATGTGACCACTTTTAACTTTAATAACTTTATCTCCCATAGGACAAAGTGCTAAGTTATGCGTGATAACAATTACGGTTTTGTTTTGTTTTTTACAAGCATCTTGTAATACTTTTAAAACTTGTTTTCCTGTTTGATAGTCTAAAGCCCCTGTTGGTTCATCACATAATAATAATTTAGGATTTTTAGCCAATGCTCTGGCAATGGCCACACGTTGTTGTTCACCACCTGATAATTGGCTAGGAAAGTTTTGAGAACGTTCACTTAATCCAACCGATGCGATTGTTTCATCGATATCAAGGGCATCTTTACAAATTTGACATGCCAATTCCACATTTTCTCTAAGTGTTAAGTTTTGTACTAAATTATAAAATTGAAAGACAAATCCTACATCATAACGACGATAAAGAGTCATTTCTTTTTCTGAATACTTACTAACTTCTTTACCATCGACAAAGATTTGTCCATCACTAACTGTATCCATTCCTCCTAATAAATTTAGTATCGTACTTTTTCCAGCTCCAGATTCCCCACAAATAATGACGAATTCTCCTTTGGATATTGAAAAAGAAACACCATCTAACGCATGGATTTGAACTTCTCCCATCGTATATGTTTTTCTAACATTTTTAAATTCAATAAAGTTTTCCATATATAAAGTATAGCTCAAAAAAGAAGCTATTTCTATGGTGGACATGGACAGATTAAAAGGATTGTAACCCCTTTAAAATGAAAGTGATATCTTGTCATAATTTTAATTAAGAGTGTATAATTAAAAAATGGAGGTTATTTATGAAAATAAAAGTAATCACTGATAGTGGAAGTTGTTTAAATGAACAACAAGCAAAAGAAAACAATATAGAATTTTTACCTCTTCAAGTTTCTATCGATGAACATGTATTTTTAGATGGAATTAACTTAACAACCGAGGAATTATATGATTATTTAGATAAGGGATACATGCCACAAACAAGCATGCCACCCCTTGGAATGATTGAAGAAATGTTTGATCGATTCCAAAAAGAAGAAGTAACAGATGTCGTCTTAATTACTTTATCCAATGGATTATCATCAACTAATACAACCATTCAAGCCAGTGCTAAATGGCATAATATCAAAGTACATACGTTAGATATTTATACGACACTAGCTGTTGAAAACTATTTAGCTCTTAGTGCTTCTAAATTAGTAAGTCAAAACGTACAAGTCGATGAAATCATTCGACGTTTACAAGAAGCTGTGAATCATTCAAAAGGTTTCTTAATGCCAGAAAATTTAGATCATCTAGCACGTGGAGGACGATTATCACCAGCAGCAGCTAAGCTAGCCGGTTTATTAAAAATTGTTCCTATTCTAGAAGTATCAAAAGATACGGAAGGAAAAGTAGGTGGCAAAAGCGATAAAGTCCGCACAATGACAAAAGCCATTAAAAAAGTTGTGGATAGTGTATGTAAAGAAGCCAATCCAGAAGATTATGAAGTCTTCGTCCTTGATTCAAGAGCAAGCGAACAAGCTCAAACAGCTCAAGATTTATTTGAAAAAGAAGGATATACTGTACATCGTATGGACATTGGCGCTGTTATAGCAGCACATACTGGTAATAGAGCCGTTGGAATTCAATTTGTGAAAAAAGTAAAAGGAGTCTAGAAGATGAAAGTAGCATTTGTGACAGATACAGGAACAGGATTATCACCTGAACAATGGCAAGAAGAAGGCATTTATTGTTTGCCTCTTCAATTAGAGTGTGATGGCATTTCTTATGATGAGTATGTCAATATTCATCAGGCGGATGTAATTGAAAAATTACACGAGAAAAAAATATTCAGAACTTCACTTCCTAAATTAGGATACATTGAAGATTGTTTTGAACAAATTAAAGAACAAGGATATGACACTGTATTTGCGGTACCAATTTGTAAAGGATTATCAGGCTGTTTTGATGCCATGGAAATGGTTGCTCGTCAATTGGATTTACAATTCATTGGTGTAGATTGTTATGTCACAGCTGTTGTACAATCACAAATGATACGAAAAGCTAAGGCTATGTATGAACAAGGAATCGATTTAGATACAATTGTGGAAAGTATTCAAAGAATTGCGGATTCAGCTGATACCATTTTAATGTTCCGTGACTTAGAACATATGAAGCGAGGAGGACGTTTAACGCCTGCGGCTGCTACATTAGCAGGTTTATTAAAAATTGTACCTATTTGTCATATTAATAAAGAAACAAATGGAAAAGTGGATACATTAGCGAAGGTTCGTACATGGAAAAAAGCGCAAGAAAAAGTAATTGATCATGTCATTGAAAAAGGAATGGATGCATCGTATACATTTATTTTAGCGCATGTTGATTGTTTAGATGAAGCCATTGCCTATAAAGATAAAATTGAACAAAGAATTGAAAATGCCCATGTTAAAATTATTGATTTAGTTACAGCCGTGGGAATTCATACAGGACTAGGATGTCTGGCTCTACAAGTATTTAAAGAATGAGAAAAGTAAAGCTTTTCTCTTTTTTTTGCGTCGTTTTTTGATAATATAGAAACATGACAAAAAAATATAAAGGAATTTTATTTATTACATGTTCAGCATTTTGCTTCGCATTGATGAACGTATTTGTGAAATTAGCCGGTGATTTACCATCTATCCAAAAAAGTTTCTTTCGTAATTTAGTCGCATGTTTATTTGCTCTTATCTTAATTATTAAAGATAAAGAAAAACTATCTTATAAAAAAGAAAACATTCCTTTGTTGCTTCTAAGAAGTACATTAGGAACAATTGGAATTTTATGTAATTTCTATGCCGTTGATCACTTAGTTTTATCCGATGCCTCAATGTTGAATAAACTATCACCATTCTTTGTGGTCTTATTTTCTTATGTATTCCTAAAAGAAAAAGCATCACTATTTGAATTGGGATGTGTTGGCGTTGCCTTTCTAGGAAGTTTATTTGTGATTCGACCTAGTTTTGATTTTGCGCAAATGATGCCAGCTATTATTGGATTAATTGGCGCTATTGGAGCTGGAAGTGCCTATACATGTGTAAGAGCTCTATCACTAAGAAATGAAAAAGGAGTGAAAATCGTATTTTTCTTTAGTGCATTTTCATGCATCGTAACACTACCATATTTATTATTTAATTATCATCCTATGACATTTGCACAACTCATTTGTCTGTTATGTGCAGGACTTGCAGCCGCTGGAGGACAATTCTCTATTACAGCTGCTTATGCCAATGCCCCTGCGAAAGATATTTCAGCTTTTGATTATTCACAAGTTATTTTCTCAGCTATCTTTAGTTACTTTATCTTTGGACAAATGCCTTCTTCTTATAGTTTTATAGGATATATCATTATTATTTGTACTGGTGTTGTTTTGTTTTTGAAACAACGACAAAAGGCATAAAAAAAGCGATTTGGATCGCTTTTTTTTAATCCATTTTAGAAACTTTATTAAATAAGAAATAACCAATGATAAACATGACTGAAATCGCAGCTACACCATAATTTTGATGACCTGTAAGCTGAGTGATGAAACCAATTAAGAATGTTCCTAAAAAACTAGCACCTTTTCCACAAACATCAAATAATCCAAAGTATTCACCACTTGATTCATCGGGAATAATCTTGGCAAAATAAGAACGAGATAAAGCTTGAATTCCACCTTGGAAACAACCAACCGCAAAAGCTAATAACCAGAATTCCCATTGTTGATCTAATTGAATCGCAAATACGGCAATACAGAAATAAGCAATGATGGCAATTTTAATTAATTTATCACTTGAGAATTTCTTTGATAATTTGGCAAATGTAAGACTTGCTGGGAAGGCAACAACTTGTGTCATTAATAAAGCAAGTAGTAAACCAGTTGTATCTAATCCTAAACTTGTGCCATAGGCTGTACTCATATCAATAATGGTATAAACACCGTCAATATAGAAGAAGAACGCAAGTAAGAATAAGAATATTTTTTTATCTTTCTTCGCATTTTTTAAAGAATGCCATAAACGCCCTAAAGACTGAGAAACGACACGATCTTGTTTTTCAATATAAGATTTTTGTTTATAAGAACCAGCTAGAGGAATAGTAAAGGCAATCCACCAAATCGCATTTAATAAAAAGGCAATCATCATAGCCGTTGAAGTTGATAAACCAATTTTATCACCCATTAAAACTAAGACTAAACTGATAATAAAAGGAACACAACTTCCAATGTAACCAAGAGCATATCCAACCGAAGAAACATGATCCATTCTTTCGTCTGTAGTAACATCATTTAACATCGAATCATAGAAAACCAATGATAAACTAAAGAATACTTTGGCACATACATATAATAGTAAGAAAATTTTCCAGTTACCTGGAATCCAGAAAGCAGCTAGTCCTAAAGCCCCTAATATAGCAGACGATACAAAGTATTTTTTCTTTTTATCTTTATAGTCTGCTAATGTACCTAAAATAGGACCTGCAAAGGCAACAATGATTGTGGCAATACTTGTCGCATAGGACCAATATGTTAAGTAGTCGCTTTCAGCTACTCCAGCAGCCGATGAAATAGAATTGAAATAAATCGGAATAATGGTTGAACAAAGCAAGATAAAAGCAGAGTTTCCAATGTCATATATAATCCACTTTATTTCTAATGACGTTAGTTTGTCTTTCATATATAACCTCTTTTCTAACACTTCCATCATATCATGAAAATAAGATGGTTATGTAATTATTTTGAAAACGAAAGTAAAATTAATGATTTGATATACAAATTATTAACTATGGTAAAATAAATAGCAAAGAACTTGATTTTTTTTGAAAAAAAGTATAAAAAAGAATAATGTCGAGGAGAAAAAAATGAAATACAAAATTGGGTTTGATATAGGAAGTACAACAATTAAAGCAGTTGTAATCGATGAAAACAATCAAATTTGTTATAAGAGCTATGAAAGACACATGGCTCAAGTTCGTCAAAAAGCATTAGATAAATTATATGAATTAAAAGAATATACAAAAGAACCATTTCAATTTGCGATAAGTGGTTCAGGTGCACTGGGATTATGTGAACAAGGAAATCTTCCTTTTGTACAAGAAGTATTTGCTTCTTCACAAGCTGTGCATACTTTCTATCCTGAAACTGATTGTGCAATCGAATTAGGAGGAGAAGACGCTAAGATTTTATTTTTTAAAGGAAGTATTGAACAAAGAATGAATTCCACTTGTGCAGGTGGAACCGGAGCTTTTATTGATCAAATGGCTTCTTTATTAGATATGACACTTGAAGAAATGAATGAAGCCAGTCTTCATTATAATCGTTTATATCCAATCGCATCACGTTGTGGTGTGTTTGCCAAAACAGATATTCAACCTTTAATTAATCAAGGAGTTGATCATGCTGATTTATGTGCTTCTATTTTTCAAGCTGTAGTGGACCAAACTATTACTTCACTAGCACAAGGAAGAAAAATAGAAGGAAATATATTATTTTTAGGAGGACCTTTATATTTTCTAGAAGGTCTTCGTAATCGCTTTAAAGAAACTCTAAAAATGAGTGATGATCAAATTACTTGTCCAGAAACCGCAATTAATTTTGTTGCCTTAGGAACGGCACTATGTGCTAAAGAAGAATATACATTTGAACAATTAGAAGAAAAACTAGTGAATTTAGTAAATTCACCTGTTCATTTAGAAGAATCAGAACCTTTGTTTGAAACCGAAAAAGACTATGAAGAATTTATGACACGTCATAAATCTCATGATGCTAAGTATGCTCCTTTAAAAGGATATGACAAAAAAGCATATTTAGGAATTGATTCAGGCTCAACGACAACTAAGTTAGTTTTATTAAGTGAAAATCAAGAAATTTTATATCAATCGTATTCATCGAATAAAGGAAATCCATTGGATGTTGTGTTAGAAGAATTAAAAACCATCTATCAAACAAATCCAGACATTCAAATTTATGGAGCCTATGCGACAGGATACGGCGAAGAATTAATGCGTCATGCGTTCCATTTAGATGGTGGGATAGTTGAAACAATGGCTCATTATACAGCTGCAAAAGCATTTAATCCGGATGTAGATTATATTTTAGACATTGGTGGACAAGACATTAAGTGTTTTAAAATTCGTGATGGACACATTGATGACATTGTTTTAAATGAAGCTTGTTCATCGGGGTGTGGATCGTTTATTGAAACATTTGCCAAATCACTAGGATACGATGCCCAAGAATTTGCACAATTAGGATTAAAATCAAAACACCCTGTGGATTTAGGAACACGTTGTACTGTATTCATGAATTCAGGTGTTAAACAAGCACAAAAAAATGGTATGACTGTTGAAGATATTTCAGCTGGTTTATGTAAATCGGTTGTGAAAAATGCGTTATATAAAGTTATTCGTGCTAAAAATAAAGACGATATTGGGAAGAATATTGTTGTTCAAGGAGGAACATTTCAAAATGATTCTGTTTTAAGAAGCTTTGAAATGGAACTTCAAAGAGAAGTAATTCGTCCTAGTATTGCACATTTAATGGGAGCTTATGGAGCTGCTTTATATGCCCAAGATTTATGTCATGAAAAAAGTTCAATATTAACATATGAACAATTATGTAATTTTACTCATGAATCTAAATCAATCGCATGTCAAGGATGTACAAATCATTGTTCCTTAACTATTAATACATTCTCCGACGGTTCTAAATTAGTAGCTGGAAATAAATGCGATAAGATGATTAAGACAAATAAAGCGAAAGTAGAGTTACCTGATTTATATAAAGAAAAAACACAGATGTTAAAGGATGTTAAAAATCGCTACAAACACGATAAGAAAATAGGAATGCCATTGGTATTAAATAACTATGATTTACTTCCTTTCTGGTCAGCATTCTTTGATGAATTAGGATATGAAATTGTCTGGTCTACTCCTTCAACTAAACAAATGTATCATGAAGGACAACAATCCATTCCAAGTGATACTGCTTGTTTTCCAGCTAAGGTAGTACATGGTCACATTGAACAATTAATTAATAAAGTGGATACGATTTTCTATCCTTGCATGACATACAATGTAGACGAAAAACAATCCGATAATCACTATAACTGTCCATTAGTAGCATATTATCCAGAAGTAGTACAAGCAAATATTGACTTAAAAGGAACTAAATTTATTTATCCTTATTTGAGTTTTGATGATATTAATAGCTGTGCCAATGCTTTAGTTTTACACTTCAAAAAAGCAGGTATTAATTTTAAGAAGAAACAAGTTGTTAAGGCTGTAGAAAAAGGAAAAGAAGCTTATCTTGAATTTAGAGAAACGTTAGTTCAAAAACATAAGGAAGCGGTACAATTTGCGCGTGAAAATAATTATCCAATTATTGTATTGTGTGGACGTCCATATCACTTAGATCCACTGATCAACCATCAAATGAATCAATTGTTGACACAATTAGGATTTGTAGTTGTCAGTGAAGAAAGTGTACCAAGACAAGAACAACAAAAAGTGAATGTATTAAATCAATGGACATACCATGCTCGTTTATATCAAGCTGCTAAATATGTTTGTGAAAACGATGATATGAATTTAGTACAATTAGTAAGTTTTGGATGTGGAATCGATGCCATTACAACGGATGAAGTAAGAGATATTTTACGTCAAAAAGATAAGTTCTATACACAAATTAAAATTGATGAAATCGATAATTTAGGAGCCGCTCGTATTCGTTTACGTTCACTGAAAGAAGCAATTGCTCAAAAGGAGGTAAGATAAATGGAATACGCAAGATTTAAAAAAGGAATGCGTGAAGATCATTTAATCTTAGTGCCTTCTATGTTACCTATTCACTTTAAATTATTAACACCTATTTTTAAAATGAGCGGATATAACGTCGAAGTATTAACGAATACAAGCCAACAAGTGAAAGAAGAAGGATTATCTCACGTTCATAATGATACGTGTTATCCTGCACTACTTGTAGTGGGACAATTTATTGATGCTTTAAAAAGTGGAAAATATGATTTAGATCATGTTTGTTTAGCGATGACTCAAACAGGTGGAGGATGTCGTGCCAGCAATTACATTTCCTTGATTCGTAAAGCTTTGGAAATGGAAGGATGGGCGCAAAGAGTTCCTTGTTTATCGGTTAATATGTCTGGTCTTGAAGAAGATAGTGGACTCGAAATTACGGTTCCTATGGTTCTTCATATTGTGTATGGTATGTTGTATGGGGATGCTTTGATGTGGTTAAGAAATCAAGTAAAACCATATGAATTAAATGAAGGCGATACAGATAAGGCAATTGATGAAATTGTAGCGGATTTAATTGTTTTATTTGAAAAAGGCGGATATCAAAAATCAAAGAAAATCTATCGTGATATGATTGCCCGTTTAAAAGCGGTTCCACAAGATCGTACTAAGAAGAAAATTCGAGTTGGAATTGTGGGTGAAATTTATATGAAATATTCACCATTAGGAAATGGAAACCTAGAAGATTATTTAATCGAAGAAGGTTTTGAACCGGTTTTATCAGGAGTCATGGATTTTGCGCTTTATTGCGTAGAAAACGGTATTATTGATTATGAATATTATCATATGCACAAGAATACAAAATGGGTTTATACAATAGTAAAAGATGTAATTATGCGTATGCAGAAGACATTTAGAAACATTGTTCAAGAAGATGGAACATTTTATCCACCAGATGATTTTGAAGAAGTTATTCATAATGGAAAGCCATTTATTAATCCAGGAGTAAAAATGGGAGAAGGATGGTTGTTGACAAGTGAAGTAGTGACTTTGATTAAATCAGGTGTAAACAATGTCATTAGTGCTCAGCCATTTGGTTGTTTGCCAAATCATATCGTGGCTAAGGGAATGGTTCGTAAGATTAAAGAACAGTACCCAAATGCGAATATTGTACCAATTGATTATGATCCAAGTGCATCAAAAGTAAATCAAGAAAATCGTATTCGCCTAATGATGGCCAATGCGAAATTAATGAGTGAAATGAGTGAAAAATAATTCATTTCACTCTTTACTTTTATCGAGTAAAATGATAAAGTGTATAGGCAAGTTTGTGCTTGCTCTCTGTTTCTAGTTAATAGAAACCGAAGTCCAAAGGGAGGTGTACACATGAAAAAATACGAAATCATGTACATTGTTAAAGCATCTTTAGATGAAGCTCAATTTGAAAAAGTTAAAACTCGTTTACACGCTACAATCGTAGACAACGGGGGAAGCATTGACTCATTCGATGACTGGGGAATCAAAGACTTTGCTTATGAAATCAATCACATGAAAAAAGGACACTATGTAGTTATTAATGCAACTGCAAACAACGAAGGTATTTTCGAATTCCAACGTTTAGCTCGTATCAATAACGATGTTGTTCGTGTTATGGTTGTAAAAACAGAAAGTGAAAAATAGTCGAGGGATTCTATGATTAATCGTGTAGTGTTAGTAGGAAGATTGACTCGTGATCCTGAATTAAGAAAGACGCCATCTGGAGCAAGTGTATGTTCATATACTTTGGCTGTGTCTAGAAATCGTAGTGCACAACCTGGTCAACCAGAAGCGGATTTTATCAATTGTGTAACTTGGAATCGCCAAGCGGAAACGATGGCTCAATATTTACACAAAGGTTCATTAATTGGGATTGAAGGTCGTATTCAGACTCGTAGTTATGATAATCAACAAGGACAAAGAGTATATGTTACGGAAGTGTTAACGGATTCTGTTCAATTCTTAGAATCAAAGAAATCTTCTGATTCTAGTTATCAACAACAACGTCCAGCACAACCTAATAATGCTTATAGTTCAATGAATTCTTATGCTGAACCAAGCTATACAGATGATGGATTTGGTTCATTTGATTCGAATGACGCACTAGATATCGCTAGTGATGATTTACCATTCTAGAAAGGATTAAGACAATGGCATTTAAAAAACAACGCATGGGGCGTAAAAAAGTTTGTTACTTTACAAAAAATAAAATTAAAGAAATCGACTACAAAGATGTTGAATTGTTAAAACGTTTCATCAACGCTAATGGAAAAATTATTCCTAGACGTGTAACTGGAACTCGTGCTAAATATCAAAGAATGTTAGCTACAGCAATTAAACGTGCTCGTCAAATGGCATTATTACCATATGTAGTAGACTAAGAATCTCAGAAGAGATTCTTTTTTTTGGAAATCAAACAGATGTATGTTGAATACAGAATATTAATTAGGATTACCTGCTCTGTATAGAGTAGGTAATTTTTTATGTTTGAAATAGAACAATTGTGCAGACTTTTATTTTTCCATTTTTTATGATATAAAGATTGATATGAATACAAAACAATTAACACGAGGTGCGATGGTTTGTGCCATCTATGGAGCACTATTATTTATTAACCAACAAACAGCTTTAAGCATTGAAACAATTGTTCCCTGGATTTTTGTTTTTCCAGTATTGATTTATACAGCCCAGTCTGGTCCAAAATTAGGAATGATTGTCGCAATTGCCATGGCTTTAATGACAATGTTGTTAGGAGGATTTACAACCTGGTTTTATAGCTGGACATCGATTTTAATGGGATGGCTATATGGAACGGGAATTTATAAAAAATGGAGCAATGTCATGAATCTTGTGGTTACGATGATTATTAATATCATTAGTACAGCTCTTATTGTATTGGTATGGGCAAGTTTATTTGGAATGGATTTATCACAAGACTTTGCGATGTTCCATAAATTGATTCCTTTTATTGATTTTAGAGTATTTGCTTGTATCTTTATTGTTTTAATGGGAGGGTTACAAGCTTTATGTATCCATACTGTGGCATTGTTGGTATGTATTAAAATGCGAATTGAAATTCGTCCTATGAAGCCAATTAACCAAATGAATAGTCCTAAATGGCTTGCGTATGTGTCTATGCTTATTTGGTATATTTATTTTTTCGGACAACACAATGTGAATTTATCACAATTGATGGTTGATGCGATTCAAATTATCTGGTTCTGTGATTTTGGGTTGCTGGTATATTTTGGAATCGTATATTTATTAGATATCTGTGTACGACATAATAAAAGAAAACGATCATTTTTTGTCATTTTATTAGGTTTTGTACCTGTTGTGAATTTTCTATGGGCGTTATTAGGAGAGTTAGATTGTCTTTTACAATTAAGAGAAGCAAAATCAGAGGTTCAATATGAAGAAGTTTGAGAAATGGGCAAAAATATTTTTGGGAGCGGCTGTCGTTTCCATTGCTTTGTTTATTTATTTTATTCTATGTAAACAATGGCTATATGCAGCTTTATTCTGCATAGCAGCTATTTTATTAAGTATTCCTTTTGTGAATTTATGGAAAGATATTGAACAATATGGAGTTAAAACCGAAGTTGATATTTCTCGTGTACTTGGAAAAGAAGCCAAGGATGCGTTGAGTTTTGGAAACATCGGTATGATTACCTATGATGATGACTACGTTGTTACCTGGTGTTCTCCTTTTTTTGCTGAACACGGTATCGATATTGTGAATAAAAAAGTCACATCATGGATTGAAAACATTCGTACTTTATTTGATGAAGAAGTGGATGAAGTGATTGGTCGTTATCAAAATAGTATTTTTGAAATTACGCGTAAAGAAGACTCACGTTTATTGTATGTCAAAGATATTACTGAATTTTATGAACTACAACAAAAATACATCAATGAAGATGTAGTTGTAGGAATGATGCAGTTGGATAATTATCTTGAATATCAACAATATGAAAACGAAGAAATAATTGCGAATATTAATACTCATTTAAGAGCACCATTGGTATCATGGGCTAAAGAAAATGGGATGTTTATTCGTCGAATTCGTTCAGATCGTTTTATTTTAATATTGAATCAAGAAATATTACGAAAAGTACGTGCTAAGAATTTTAGTATTTTACAATTGATTCGTGATAAATCAATGGCATTAAATACATCGATTACTTTGTCTATGGCATTTGCCTATGGAACAAGTGACTATCCTAAATTAGATGATATGTTAAATGAATTGATTGAATTATGCCAAAGTAGAGGTGGAGACCAAGTTGCGATTCGTTGTATGGGAGAATCGGTACAATATATTGGAGGCCACTCAGAAGCAGGATCTGCACGTTCGAAAGTTCGTGCTCGTATAATGGCTCAGTCTATCCAACAAGCTATTTCGGATTCAAAGACTATTTATATTGCCGGCCATGTTCATACGGATTTTGACTGTATGGGAGCGGCTTTAAGTATTTCGAACTGGGCAACAGCACTTAATAAAAATGCTTATATTGTTTTAGATGGAGTGGAACGTGATCAACAATTGCAGATGACCATGAATCACTACATGACTACCTTAAATGAAAGACATATATTTATTAGTCCAAGCCAAGCACAAGATCGTATCAATTATAATGAAGATTTACTTGTTTTAGTGGATCATGCCACAAGCTCATTATCATCTTGTAAAGATTTTATTGAACAATGCAAACGTATCATTGTCATTGACCATCACCGTCGCAATGAAAGCTTTGTGAAGAATACAATGTTGAGTTATGTTGAAAGTACTGCAAGTTCAACTTGTGAATTGATTGTGGAATTACTACAAAATATTCCTAATCATATTCCCATTTATGAAGCGGAAGCTACGATTATGTACTTAGGAATTATTGTGGATACCAATCGCTTTAAAATGCATACGGATTCTCGTACATTTGAAGCCTGTTCAGCTTTACGTACTTGGGGTGCTAACTCACAAGTGGCCGAACAAGCACTTAAAGAAGATTATGGACATTTCTTATTAAAACAAGAAATGTTGATTAATGCGAAAGCATATTTAAATATGTTCATGATTGCACAGACAGATACCATGGTAAATCAAACACTAGCATCACAAGTATCTGATTCGTTATTACTTGTTAAGGGATGTCGTGCCTCATTTACCCTTGTTATGTCTGAAATGGACCCAGATACCGTTTCAATCAGTGCCAGGGGCGATGGTACAGTAAATGTGCAAAGAATTATGGAAAAATTAAGTGGTGGAGGTCACTTTAGTGCGGCTGCTGCTAAAATAAAAGATTGTACAATTTCTCAAGCAAGAGAACAATTGTGCAAAGTACTTAAGGAGGTTTATGATGAAGGTAATTTTGCTTAAAGATGTTAAAAAATTAGGAAAAAAAGATGAAGTTTTAGAAGTGAGTGATGGATATGCTCGTAATTATTTAATTAAAAATAAATTAGCGGTTGCGTATACAAAAGGCTCTGAAAAAGTATTAGAAAAACAATTAGAAGAAAAAGCATTGGAAGAAGAAAAATTAAAGGAACAAGCCATTGAAGTAAGTAAGCAACTTGCTTCTGTTCGCCTTGAATTTAGCTTAAATGCAGGAAAAGAAGGACAAGTATTTGGTTCTATTTCTTCAAAACAAATTTTTGAAGCTTTAAATCGTAAAGGAATTAAAGTAGATAAACGTAAAATTAAAATGGATGAAGCTATTTGTTCTTTAGGAACAACAAAAGTAAAAGTTGATTTATATCACGGAATTGTATGGGGAGAAATTACGGTTCACGTTTCAGCTAAGGGGTAGACTATGGCAAGAGAACTTCCTAATAGTCAACCAATGGAACAAGCTCTTCTAGGTTCTATTTTAATTTATCCTACTGTTATGCAAGACTGTCAGGAAATGGATTTAAGAGATGATGAATTTTATTTACCTTCTCATCAAAAAATCTATCAAACAATGATGGAAATCTTTCAAGGAAGTAGAATCATTGATTTAAATACCTTGATTACGCGTTTAACAGATAAAAATGATTTAGATAGTGCTGGAGGAGCGGATTACATTATTCGTTTAGCGGACAGTGCTGTAAGTGCTGCCAATACTAAAAGTTATATTGAAACCATTAAAAATAAAGCCCAACTTCGTCAATTGATTTATACAGCCGATCGCATTGGACAAAATTGTTATGAATCAAGTGATGACATTGATACTGTTTTAGATGATGCCGAACGTTCTATTATGGATGTCACGCGCCATCGTCGTGGAGAAGAATTTGAATCAAGTCAATTAATTGTTTCGCGTGTAATAGAAGAATTAAAAGAATTACGTCTTCATAAAGGAGTGACAGGAATTCAAACAGGGTTTACAGATCTTGATAAAATGACCAATGGATTCCAACGAGGAGATTTAATTATTTTAGCGGCACGTCCTGCCATGGGAAAATCAGCTTTGGCATTGAATTTTGCGAATCAAGTAGCGAAACGAAATGATGGAGCGGTTGCGATTTTCTCACTGGAAATGCCTTCCGACAGTTTGATGAAACGTTTAATGAGTTGTGAATCACAAGTATTTGCGAATAAATTACGCGACGGTAATTTAAATAACGAGGAAATGAATCGTATTAATAATGCCGGAACACGTCTAGGAGAAAGAAAAATCTATATTGATGATACAAGTAGTATTAAAGTCAGTCAGATTTTTTCAAAGTGTCGTAAACTAAGAGCAGAAAATGGTTCATTGTCTTTAGTTGTAATTGACTACTTACAGTTAATTACAGGAACGCGTGCGGATTCACGTCAACAAGAGGTTAGTGATATTTCTCGTAACTTAAAAATATTGGCAAAAGAGTTGGATTGTCCAGTTATTGCCCTTTCTCAGTTATCGCGTAAAGTTGAAGAACGTTCGGATCATAAACCACAACTATCGGATTTACGTGAATCAGGGTCAATCGAACAGGATGCCGATATCGTAATGTTTTTATATCGTGAAGCGTATTATGAAAAAGATAAACAAGAACAAGATGAAACAGAAGTAGTTGACTTGTCTCTTGCCAAGCATCGTAATGGGAGTATCGGGGATATTCAATTGGCTTTTGAAAAATCAATTTCTCGTTTTACTAACTTAGCAACCAGCAATGGAGATAATATCTATGAAAATTGATTTATTTTGTAGTGGTTCTAAGGGGAATTGTTGTTTAATCCGATCGAAGTCAACACAACTTGTGATTGACTGTGGATCGACTAAAAAATATTTAATGGATCATTTTAGAATGGCCGAGGCAAATATTAAAGATACAGATGCTTTATTGATTACACATTCGCATTCAGACCATATATCCCAAATTAAATTATTTGATTCCATTCCTACGTATTCGTATTGTGATTTAGATGTAGATCACACGATTATTGAACCAGGAGAAGTTCTTGAAATCGGTGATTTTTCGATTCATGTGATTGCATTATCACACGATGCAAGTCATACCATTGGTTTTGTGATCTACAATGACAATGAAAAATTAGTTTATATTACGGATACTGGCTATATTCCGAATCGTCAGGCTAAGTTATTAAAAGATGCGACATATTATATTTTTGAGAGCAATCACGATATGGATGCTTTAATGAAATCCAATCGTCCTATGTTTTTGAAACAAAGAATTTCATCGGATGTTGGGCATATGAATAATGTGGATGCTTCTAGATGGCTTTGCCACTTGGTTTCAGATGAAACCAAAGAAGTTGTATTAGCTCATATTTCAGATGATTGTAATACGCCAACATTAGCTAAACAAGTATTTTTAGATACTTTGTCAGAAAATAATGTTCCTATACAATTTTCCATAGAGGCAATGCCACAAAGAACTTGGCATTCTTTTGGAAACAAATAAGGCAATGTGCCACTTTGGTTTTCGTTGTTATCTAATATTTTTTTTGATAAAATGTGAAGTATGAAACCAAGTAATTTTTCAGGAGCGTTGTTAATAAGTTTACTAGTTTTTGCTGGTATTGGATACTTAATTGATTCTTACTTTAATACAACGCCTATTTTTATATGTGTAGGAATTGTTTATTCTATTTTCGGGTGTTTTTACTTGTTGATGAAAAAGACGAGGAATAAGGAATGAAAGAATTTCAAAGTAAAGTAGAAAAAATATCTTTGATAGTTACTTTAATTGCATCGGTTATTATCTGGATTTTTTTTGGATTCAATGCCTTTTTAGGAATTTGGATTGGGTGTATGTGTGCTTTAATTGGTTTTCGTATGATTATCAAGATGGCTAAAAACTTAAATCCAGATGAAAACAAGGCAAAAAAACAAGGAATTACTTCTTATACTTTCCGTTATTTATTTTATGGAGTTGTATTAGCTGTTAGTGCCTTTAGAGGAATTCCTATTTTATCGGTTTTGGCTGGAATAATGTGTCATAAGGCATCATTATTAATATATACAGCAATAGAAAAGGAGGATGCATAATGGAAGATCAAATCAGTACTTTAGTCTTACATTTGGGCTCTTTTGATTTAGAGATTCCGCAATCAATTCTTGTTTGGTTTGTTTTATGCATTGTATTCGCAGTTTTCTTTATTGTGGCTGGGAAAAAGATTGAAAAAGCAGATCCAACTCAAGCACCAAAAGGAATCGTATACATCGCAGAAGAGTGTTACAACATTGTAAATATGGTGTGCAAAGGTAACTTAAAAGAAACTACGATGCATTATTTACCGGTGTTTGGAACATTAATTTTGATGATGGGTGCTGCGAATTTAACTGGGTTATTGGGACTTCAAAATCCAACTAGTAATGTAAGCTTTAATGCGACATTGGCTATTTGTGCTTTTTTGATGATTCAGTATCACGGGATTCGAAAAGCAGGTGCTAAAGCTCGTTTTAAAGAGCTTTGTGAACCAATGTTCTTTTTATTTCCACTAAATGTTATTGGAGAAATTGCTCTCCCTTTGTCATTGACAATGCGTTTATTTGGAAATATTTTAGCGGGAACGATTATTACTATGCTTGTGTACACTTTGATTAAGTCACTTCTTCCAATTGGAGTGATTGGATTAGTTGTAACACCTTTCTTACATGCATATTTTGATATCTTCTCGGGTTTAATTCAGACGTATATTTTCTTTACGTTGTCTTCGTTCTTCTTAGGACAACAAGTGGCAACGGAAGAATAAAAAAAGGAGGAAAAAGGTTATGTTTAATGAATTTTTCGTAAAAGGGATGGCTTGTTTAGGTGCCGGTATTGCCATGATCGCAGGTTTAGGTCCTGGTATTGGACAAGGTATTGCCGCAAGTAAAGGTGCTGAAGGGGTTAGCCGTAATCCTGATGCATCATCAAAAATTCAATCAATCATGGTACTAGGTATCGCCTTAGCTGAAACAACTGGTATTTATGCATTGGTTATCGCTATCCTATTAATTTTCGTTAAAGGATAAAAATGGAGATAATCGGTTATGATAAATTTTAATATTGATAACTATTTGCGTATCTCATTAACCGATGTTGTTTTAGTATTAATTTCTACAAGCTTGATTATTATTGTTGCGAAACATTTTTTCTGGGATAAAATCGTTGCATTCATGCAAAAAAGACAAGACTTTATTCAAGAAAACATTGATGCTTCCAAACAATTAAAACAAGAAGCATTAAGTGAAAAAGAAGCATATGATGCTAAGTTAAAAGATGTTGGAAAAGAAGCTCATTCAATTATTGAGTCTGCTAAAGTTAGAGCGGAAGAACAAAAAGACGAAATCATCAAAGATGCGAATAACCAAGCAGAACACATTAAGAAAAAGGCTCAAGAAGAAATTGAACGAGATAAGAGAAATGCGCAAAAAGAAATGCGAGAAGCCATTAGTGATGTTGCCCTTGAAGCGGCTAAGCAATTAGTGCAAAAAGAAATGAATGAAGAAATTCAAAAACAATTTGTTCAGGATTTCATTGACCAAGCAGGTGATGCCAAATGGTAACTTCTTATAAACCCTACAGTATGGCTTTATTTGAATTGGCTAGTTCGCAAGGCAAAGAAAAAGATTATATGGATAGTTTGAAGGAATTATCTTCTATCTGGAATGAAAATAAAGATTTTCGATTGGCTTTGCGTCATCCTAAAATTACTCGCGAACAAAAAAGAGAATGGATTTCAAATTTATTTGAAAACAAATTAGATTCACTTTTATATCGTTTTTTACTTGTTATGGTTGAACACGATTTAATTGGATTTATTCCTGAGTTATATGAAGCATATGTTGAAGTATATAAGGAAAGCCAAAACATTGAAAGTGTTTATGTGGAAAGTGCTATGCCATTAACACAAGAAACAATAGAAGACATTAAAAAAGTGATTGAATCAAAATTAAATAAAAACATTGAAATTACAACGAACGTGAATCCCGAATTAATTGCAGGAATTCGTGTGCGTACAAAAGACTATGTATTAGATAATTCAATGTTATCTCGTATTAATAACTTAAAAGAAAAGTTAAGTAATACAAATTAGAAATGTAGGTGATACTATGAGTTTAAATCCAGCTGAAATCAGTAAATTGATCAAAGCCCAAATTCAAAATATCGACCAAGACTTAGAAATGAATGAAACGGGAACAGTTTTAAGTATCGGAGATGGAATTGCCACTGTATATGGATTAAAAAATGCCATGATGTCGGAATTATTATTGTTTCCACATGATGTTTATGGAATGGTCATGAACCTTGAAGACGATCATGTAGGTGTTGTTTTAATGGGAGATAATCCTGATATTAAAGAAGGAGATATCGTTAAACGTACTGAAAAAATCGTGGAAGTTCCTGTTGGGGATGAAATGATTGGACGTGTCGTTAATGCCTTAGGACAACCAATTGACGGAAAAGGACCAATTCATACAACAAAAACACGTCCTGTTGAACGTGTGGCACCAGGAGTTATGACACGTAAAAGTGTATCTGAGCCTTTACAAACAGGATTAAAAATCATTGATTCTATGATTCCAATTGGTCGTGGTCAACGTGAATTAATTATCGGAGACCGTCAAACAGGAAAAACAGCAATTGCGATTGATACCATTTTAAATCAAAAAGATACAAACGTTAAATGTATCTATGTTGCCATTGGACAAAAAGCAAGTACAGTTGCTCAAATTGTTGAAAAATTAAAACAAAACGATGCTTTATCTTATACAACAATCGTTGTCGCAACAGCATCAGAAGCAGCTCCACTTCAATACTTAGCTCCATATGCTGGATGTGCAATTGGAGAAGAATGGATGGAAAACGGAGAAGATGTTTTGATCGTATACGATGACTTATCAAAACATGCGGTTGCTTATCGTACAATGTCTTTATTGTTGAGACGTCCTCCTGGACGTGAAGCATATCCTGGTGATGTTTTCTATCTTCATTCAAGATTATTAGAACGAGCTGCTCGTTTAAATGAAGAAAATGGAAATGGTTCATTAACTGCTTTACCAATCATTGAAACACAAGCCGGAGATATTTCTGCTTATATTCCAACAAATGTTATTTCTATTACCGATGGACAAATTTTCTTAAAAACAGATATGTTCAACGAAGGTATTCGTCCAGCCGTAGATAGTGGATTAAGTGTTAGCCGTGTTGGTTCGGCTGCCCAAATCAAAGCGATGAAACAAGTTTCTGGTTCATTAAAACTTGAATTAGCACAATATCGTGAAATGGCTGCTTTTGCTCAATTTGGATCTGACTTAGATGCAACAACAAAAGGAGTATTAGACCATGGTGCTCGTTTAACACAATTGTTAATTCAGAAACAATATTCACCACTTCGTGTAAGTGAACAAGTTGTTGTGTTATATGCAGCTAAAAATAAATATTTAAGACCAGTAGCAGTTGAAGATGTTGGAAAATATGAAGAAGGATTATTGTCTTTCATTCATAAAGAATATCCATATATTATTGATCAAATTGAAGAAAAACGAGCATTGGATTCAGATTTAGAAAATCAAATGAAAGTGGCACTAGATGCCTATGCGATTAAATTTAAAAAGACGATAGAGGAAGCACATGGCGCAGAATAGACAAGCCATTCAAGCTCGTATTCGTTCAGTTGATTCTACTAAAAAAATCACTAAGGCCATGCAATTGGTTGCGAGTAGTAAATTAAATAGACAAAAACAATTAATGGAGGACAATCGTGTATATGCTAGTGCCCTTCAAGAATTATTAACTTTGGTTTTACAATCCATTGGAGATAATTCTGTTTATTTAAATGAAAACGAAGGTAAACCTGCTTGTGTGTTTGTAATCACAAGTGATATGGGACTTTGTGGTGGATATAACGCAAATGTTTTAAAGATGATTCAACAAGAAGTAAAACCAGAAGATCACATTATTATGATTGGTTCACGTGGAGCAGCTTGGGCTAAATCACAAAAATTACTTCTTGAAGAATGTTTTGTTGATTTAAACGAAGATGAAGATTATCTTGTTTTATCAACGCAAATGCAAAAAGCATTAAATCAATTTCTTAATAAAGAAATATCAAGTATAAAGATTTTATACACATACTATAAAAATACTTTGTCATTTATTCCGACTTTAGAAACTATTTTACCGGTTTCTAAACGAGAAGAAAAAGTGGAAGCTAAATCACATGCCCAGATGATTTTTGAGCCAAGCAAAGAAGAAATGATGGCTAATGTCATTCCGATGATATTGAAATCAACTTTGTATTCACGCTATCTTGAAAGTAAGACAAGTGAACAAGCTTCACGAAGAATGGCAATGGAAAACGCAACCGATAATGCTCAACAGTTGCGAGATGATCTTGAATTCGCATTTAACCAAGCAAGACAAGCAGCAATTACGCAAGAAATTACTGAAATTGTCGGTGGTTCAGATGCAGTTTCCTAAGGAGGAAGAAAATGAGTCAAAATATAGGAAAAGTAGTACAGGTTATTGGACCTGTTGTCGACATCGCTTTTGCCGAAGATAAACTACCTGACTTGTTGACAGCCATTGAAATCAAACGCCCAAATGAAGAATCATTAATTGTGGAAGTTGCCCAAGGAATTGGTTCTGACCGTGTTCGCTGTATCGCCATGGGACCTACAGATGGTTTAACTCGTGGAATGGATGCGATTGATACAGGAGCTCCTATTCAAGCTCCGGTTGGAGATAACATTTTGGGAAGAATGTTCAATGTTTTAGGAAGACCAATCGATGGATTAGGAGAAGTGAATGATGTTAAATACATGCCAATTCATCGTGAAGCCCCTAAATTTGATGAACAAAGTACAGAAAGTGTTCCACTAGAAACAGGAATTAAAGTTATCGACTTATTATGTCCATATGTTAAAGGTGGAAAAATCGGTTTATTCGGTGGTGCCGGTGTTGGTAAAACCGTATTGATTCAAGAGTTAATTCATAATATTGCCAAAGAACACGGTGGAAAATCCGTTGTTGTTGGGGTAGGAGAACGAACTCGTGAAGGAAATGATATGTACCACGAAATGAAAGACAGTGGTGTATTAGATAAAACGGTATTAGTTTATGGACAAATGAATGAATCACCAGGTGCAAGAATGCGTGTGGGTTTAACAGGTCTTACAATGGCTGAAAACTTCCGTGATGAACAACACCAAGATGTGCTTTTATTCATCGACAATATTTTCCGTTTTACCCAAGCTGGTTCAGAAGTAAGTGCCCTTTTAGGCCGTATGCCTAGTGCCGTTGGATATCAACCTACATTGGCAACAGAAATGGGACAACTACAAGAACGTATTACTTCTACAAAAGATGGTTCTATTACATCTGTACAAGCTATTTATGTACCTGCCGATGACTTAACAGACCCAGCTCCAGCAACAGCCTTTACACATCTAGATGCTAAAACGGTATTGGATCGTGAAATTGCAGCGTTAGGTATTTACCCAGCTGTTGACCCACTTGGATCAAGTTCACGTATCTTGGATCCATTAGTTGTAGGACAAAGACATTATGACGTTGCCCGTGGAGTTCAAAATTTACTTCAAAAATATAAAGACCTTCAAGATATTATTGCTATTTTAGGTATGGATGAATTAAGTGAAGACGATAAGAAAATCGTTAACCGTGCAAGACGTGTACGTAACTTCTTGTCACAACCATTTAATGTTGCCGAAGTATTCAGTGGTATTCCAGGTAAATATGTACCTCTTGAAGATACAATCGATAGTTTTGAAAAGATTTTGGCAGGGGATTATGATGATTTACCAGAACAAGCTTTCATGATGGTTGGTACCGTTGAAGATGCTGTTAAGAAAGCAGAAATGTTGGCTGGTGATCAATAATGATTTCTTTAAGGATTGTAACACCAAAAGGAAATTACTTAACTCGTGATGTTAAAAGTATTCATATTAAAAGCGTAGAAGGGGAAATGACAATTTTATCAAATCATATTCCTATCTTTGCTTCCATTGTTCCTAATGATTTAGTATTAGAAGAAGAAAATGGTGAAAAAAATCATTATGCCTTGTCAGGTGGATTTCTTCACTTTGAAAACAATGAAGCATTACTTTTAACAGATGCGATTGAAGGAAAAGGCGAAATTGATCTTGAAAGAGCTAAAAAAGCGTATGAAAGAGCTCGTAAACGTATTGAGAAGAAAGACTCTGATACAGATATGAAAAGAGCGCAATTGGCTTTACAAAGAGCAATCATTCGTATTCATGTATATGAAGAATAAACTGTTCGTTTTGAACAGTTTTTTTAATATCGACTATATCCTTTTGAAAATATATTTTATTTGTTATAATAAATGAAAAGGATAAAGAATATGGAAAAAAATTATAGTTTTGTTGATTTATCAATGGCTTATTTTGAAAAGAAATCCAAAATATATAAAGAAGGCGGATATAAAAAAGCCATTTCATTAAAAAAGAATAAAGAAGATTACGAAAACCATTTATTTGTGTTTTTAATTGATTTAAATATTTGTTTATTACCCGTTTATTTATGGGTATTAGAATTTTTATTGATTCTAACAGGATTAATTCCTCCCCGAATCTTTGATTTATTATTTTATATTATGTATGCCCTGTTATTTGTTGTTAGTGTCATTCTTTTACCATTGTTCACAACGAAAACAAAAGGAGTTACATTTGGTGGCGAATTCTTGGATATGCGAATTGTGAATCGCAAAAACCAAATTGTAGAAGGGCTTCCTCTTTTATTAAGACAAGCCATTGGAATGGGAATTCCCTTAATGTTGTTTGGATATTTATTTAAAACTGCTGGTATTGTTGCTTGGTGGTTATTAAATGGAATTGTATCTTTAGTTATGCCTAACCAACAAACCATTGTGGATGTTATTTTAGGACTTCATCTAGTCTATGAACCAGAAGTGAATATTTGTTTTGAACAAGCAAAACAAGAACAAGAAATTTGTCCAATTGATCTTCATATTCGCTCAAATTATAGCGACGATGGATATTATGATGTTGAGGAAATTTTCAAACAAGCAAAAGAATTAGGATTAGAAACCATTTCAATTACAGATCATAACTGTGCAAGACAAAATGCGGCTGCTTTACGATTTGCCAGTCTTTATGGAATTCAATATATTCCAGGTGTGGAATTAGATGCCCAGTATGGTGATTTAAGAGTACGTGTATTAGGATATTACATTGATTGGGAACATGAAATTTTTGATGCCTTAGAAAGAGCTTCTTTAAAACGTGAAAAAGAAAATTCACTTCTTCGTGTCAAAAAATTTGAAGAATATTCAGGGGTATCGATTGATGTTAATTCATTAATGGAAACAAGTCGTTTCCAAACCATTACGGCTACAGATATAACAAATATGGTATTCAATAATGAACGTGTGCGTTCACTTTCATTTGTGAAAAAATACATTGATTCAACTGATAATATAAATGAAGCTATGAAACAATTTAAATTCCATATCTTTGGAAAAGGTGGTCCTTGTTACGTTAAAGGAAATTATCCACGTTTAGAAGATGTAATCAAAGCGATTCATATTTCCGGTGGTATTTGTGTTTTAGCTAGTTGGCATATGGATTATATTGATGATGAAACAATTCAAAAGATTGTTGACAAAGGAATTGATGGAATTGAATGTTTCTCACCATGTGTTCAAGAAGAAACAATTTCATCGTTATTGAAGATTGCGATGAATAATAAATTATTGATTTCTTGTGGTTCAGATTATCATGGACCAACAAAACAAGATCGTCATTTAGGACAAACACATTGTCCTGAAAAAGGACTTCAATTAGTAAGAATATTGACAAATCAAGCAAATTAAGGTTGAAACAAGATTTGAATTTATCGTATAATACTAAAGCGAAGATAAGAAGAGTATTATTTCTGTTTGATTGTAGAGAGCGAATGTGTGGTGAAAATTCGTATCAAAGGAAGTAAGAATATGGACTTTGAGCTTCTTTTTCGAATAATTAGAAAAAGACGTTGCTGGCGTTAACAGATTGAGGCATACACTGAGTGTATGTGAACTAAGGTGGTACCGCGAACTTTCGTCCTTGGATGAAAGTTTTTTTATTTTAGGAGGAAAAAAATGGAAAATAAAGGACCTTATTATTTAACAACCGCAATTGCCTATGCTTCAGGGCGACCTCATATTGGAAATACATATGAAATTATTTTATCCGATGCAATTGCTAGATTTAAAAGAGCCCAAGGATATGATGTTTTCTTTCAAACAGGAACAGATGAACATGGAATAAAAATTGAAGAAAAAGCAAAAGCTGCAGGAATTACACCTAAAGAATATGTTGATGATGCTGCTGCCAAAATTAAATCAAACTGGGATTTAATGAATGTAAGCTATGATTATTTCATTCGTACAACAGATGAACAACACGAAAAACAAGTACAAAAGATTTTCAAAAAATTATATGACCAAGGGGATATCTATAAAGGATATTACGAAGGAATGTATTGTACACCTTGTGAAAGTTTCTGGACAGAATCACAATTAGTAGATGGATGTTGTCCAGATTGTGGACGCCCTGTTAAACCAGCTAAAGAAGAAGCTTATTTCTTTAATATGCAAAAATATGCAGATCGTTTAATGCAATATATTGATGAACACCCTGATTTTATTCAACCAGAATCAAGAAAAAATGAAATGATTAACAACTTTATTAAACCAGGACTACAAGATTTATGCGTTTCTCGTACTTCATTTACTTGGGGTGTACCAGTTGATTTTGATGATAAACATGTTGTTTATGTATGGATTGATGCTTTATCAAACTATATCACTTCACTTGGATATGATGCAGAAGGTAATAGTTCGGAAATGTATAAAAAATATTGGCCAGGAACTCATATTATTGGAAAAGATATTTTACGTTTCCATACGATTATTTGGCCTATTATCTTAATGGCACTTGGAGAACCACTTCCTGAAAAAGTATTTGCGCATCCTTGGTTATTGATTGGTGACGGCAAAATGTCTAAATCAAAGGGAAATGTAATTTATGCAGAAGATTTAGTAGAACACTTTGGTGTAGATGCAGTTCGTTATTATTGTTTACATGAAATGCCATATGCACAAGATGGAACAATTACATGGGAATTAGTTATCGAACGTATTAACTCGGATTTAGCTAATATCTTAGGAAACTTAGTTCAACGTACAATTTCAATGTCAAATAAATATTTTGATGGTGTCATCACAAATCCAAATGTATGTGAAAGCGTTGATGATGAATTAAAAGAAATGGCAACAAGTGCTTTAGCTAAAGTCACTAAGAAAATGGATGAATTCAGAGTAGGAGATGCCCTAGATGAAATTTTTGCAGTATTAAGAAGAACAAATAAATACATTGATGAAACTACGCCATGGGCGCTTGCAAAAGATGAAGATAAGAAAGATCGTTTAGCAACTGTTTTATATAATTTATTAGAATCCATTCGTATTTGTGCTGTATTACTTCATAGTTTCTTACCAGAAACAGCGGATAAAATCTTAGATATGATTGGTACTCAAGCCCGTGATTTTGATACAGTTGAAACATTTGGTCAATTAGAAGTAAATGGTAAAGTATGTGAAAGTCCTAAACCATTGTTTGCTCGTATTGATGAGAAAAAATTCATGGAAGAGTTCAATAAACAAAAGGAACAACCTAAAAAAGAAGAACCAAAAATCTCTATTGATGATTTTTCGAAAGTGGAATTAAAAGTAGGAACTGTCTTAAAATGTGAAAAACATCCTAAAGCAGATCGTCTATTGGTATTCCAAATTGATTTTGGAGACGAAACAAGACAAATTATCAGTGGAATTGCCAAATTCTATAAACCAGAAGAAATGGTTGGAAAACAAGTTGTGGCTGTAACTAACTTAGAACCAACTACGATTCGTGGCTTAGAATCAAATGGTATGATTTTAAGTGCTGATGGTGGTAAGAAGAGTTTATGTGTAGTTTCACCAGAAAAAGAAATGAAAAATGGATCAAAAGTTTGTTAGGAAATGAACGAAAAACAAAAGTTATTTAAAAACCAGCTTCAATTAGCTGGTTTAGGCGTTGTGATTGGTGTATTTGGTCTCATTGAGAAAAATACACCTTGCATCGTGATTGGAGCTTGTATCTTTCTTTATGGGCTTTTCAGACTATTATTCTTTAAAAAGTTATTTAATAAAATAGAAAAGGATGATTCAAATGAATGAATCACCCTTTTTTATTTTAATGATTAACATGAATATAACCAATAAATGGATTTGTACAAGCAACTGTGCTTATTACTGTTTGATTACCAAGCCATCCACCATGAACCGCTTGTCCATTTCCGATATATAAAGCAACATGCCCTTGATAAATACAAATATCGCCTGGAACAGGATTGTCTGTCCATTCTCCTAATGTTGAATAAGCATATGGAGCGCCATGGAAATTAATACCAACAGCTTTTAAAGAATTTGTGACCAACATTGTACAATCTTGATATACACCAAGTTGAGCTAAAGCTGCATCCGCAATTCTTTGATAAAAAGCTTCGTCTTTTACTTTAATCGTAATTTCTTTTTTTGTTTCATTTCCCGCAGTATCTGTACAAGAAATGATACAAGGATAAGAACCTTCTTTAGAATAATCAACTTCTGTATCAATTGTATAAGATAATTTTGTATCCACATTATCAGTTACTGAAATCATTTCATCAAAATTGATCTCTTGAGCCAATTCAGTAACAATTTCATCTTCAACTTCGATTACAGGCGCTTGGGTATCAAAAACTGTTTCATCAAATTCAATGGATCCCAATGAATAAGCAGGAAAACCTAATTTTGCTAAGAAAGGGCTGATACTTTTTACATAAATTGTAGCTGAGTATGTTTGATCTTCTTTTTCATTTACTTTAACGGAATAAATATTATTTTCAAAGTAATGTACATTTTCATCTGTTTTGATATATTCAAGATCACTTAAATCTTGAGAAAAATTCTCATCAACAACAGACATCATAGTTTCTTGTCGTTTGTGTGTTATAGGTGTAACATCGTTGGCATGTATTGGACAAGTAAATACTAGTAGAGAATTACATAACGCGATTTGCGCTGCTATGAATTTTTTGTTCATATTTTACCTCCTTGCATGTGCAAATTGTCTATAATTTGAGCACACAACACTGAAACCTTAACAAATTCTTAAGAAAATGTCAAATTTTACCATAATTTCACACATTACCAAAAAAATGGTATAGTATACATATGAAAGACTTTATCAAAAATTTTAGCCAAGGATTCTATGATTCTTGTCCCAATAAACAAAATATTACCTACCAAGAAGTAGAAGACGTTTTTATGAAATTGATTCCTTCTTTAGTCAAAAAACTCATTTTAGTTTTGATAGCTATGATTGTTACAATACCATTTTTATTTAGTTTTAAAATTTCAAATAAAATGAATTTTTTGATTCTAGAATTTTTATTATGGATTGTATGGATTTCCAGTACTTTAGACTTAGATGAATTTAGACAAATGAAAGCAAAAATTAATTCCAAATAAAGAAATTGATTTTTTTGGACAATAAAATTGATTTGTATAAAATCCTTTTTTTTATAGTTGAAATATAAAAATTAATTGCTATAATAGAGAAGCATTATCAAGAGATGAAGTAGAGGGTTAGCTCAATGACTTCACACCAACCTGAGTACAAAAAAAGTAGTTAAGGTGGTTCAACTAACATAGATAAGAAGACATATGCGATTTACGTGCTTCTTATCGCACGTTTTTTTATTGTTTATCGTAAATAAGGAGGGTTAATATGAAAGATTTTATTTTTACGAGTGAAAGTATTACAGAAGGACATCCAGATAAAGTATGTGACAAAATTGCTGATTCTATTTTAGATGCAGCTTTAGCTCAAGACCCAGAAAGTAAAATGGCAGTTGAAGCTACAATCAAAGATGATTTTGTATTGATTTATGGTGAAGCAAATACAAAAGCTGTTATTGATTACGAACAAATTGCTAAAGATACAATTAAAAAAATTGGATATACAGAAGACTATACAGTATTGACAAAAGTTAATAAACAATCACAAGAAATTAATACAGCTGTAACACACCAAGAAAACAATGAAGTTGGTGCTGGAGATCAAGGTATTATGTTTGGATATGCTTGTGATGAAACTAAAGAATTATTACCAGCTCCAATTTATTATGCACATCAATTAGCACTACAATTGACTCGTGTTCGTAAAGCGGGAAATCCATATATTAAACCAGATGGAAAAACACAAGTATCTGTTGAATATAAAGACCATAAAGTTTCTCGTATTGATACAATTGTTGTATCAACACAACATAGTGCAGATATTACTCAAGAACAATTAAAAGAAATCATTATGAACGAAGTCATTAAACCAGTTATTGATGAACACTTAATTGATGAAAATACAAAATTCTTAATCAACCCATCTGGAAGCTTTGTAGTAGGTGGTTCATTTGGAGATTCAGGAACAACAGGAAGAAAAATTGTATGCGATACATACGGTGGAATGGGACGCATTGGAGGAGGATGCTTCTCTAGTAAAGACCCAAGTAAAGTAGACCGTTCAGCTGCTTACTATTGCCGTTATGTAGCTAAAAACGTTGTTGCCAACCATTTAGCAAGCCGTTGTGAAGTACAAGCTGCTTATGCGATTGGAAAATCACATCCAGTTTCTTTATGTGTAGATACATTTGGAACAGGTAAACAAAGTGATGAAGAATTATTAGAAATCATCAAAAGAAACTTTAACTTCGAAGTTGGAAACATCATTCGTGAATTAGATTTGAAAAAACCAATTTATGAAAAAACTTCTTGTTATGGACACTTTGGAGATCCACAATTCACTTGGGAAAAAATCATTGAAATGAAATAAGAGAACGAGTTAATCGTTCTTTTTTTGATTTTTATAGTAAACAAGACTATACTAAAACAAAAAACGGAGAGAATATGAAGAATACAGATTTATTAAATGGTAAAATATGGAAAGCAATTTTATTGTTTTCCATTCCTTTGTTGATTGGAAATTTATTTCAACAATTATATAACACCGTGGATTCGTATGTAGTAGGAAACTATATATCATCTCATGCCCTAGCAGCCGTAGGACAATCTACTTCTATTATTAATATGTTAGTTGGATTGTTTAGCGGTTTGGCAACAGGTGCAGGTGTTGTGATTAGTCAATATTTTGGCTCTAAACAATATGAAGAAATGAAAGAAGCTATCCATACTTCTTTGGCACTTACTATTGTATTGTGTATCTTATTTACGTTTATAGGAATTATGATGGCGCATCCTATTTTAGTGATGATTGGGTCTCCTAAAGAAATATTACCTTTAGCTACAACATATCTACAAATTTATTTTGCGGGTGTATCTTTTATGTTGATTTATAATATGGCCTCTGGAATTTTACGAGCATTAGGAGATTCTAAAAATCCTTTGATTTATTTGGCTATTTCGTCTGTTGTGAATATTATTTTAGATTTGATTTTTGTGTTGTATTTAAATCTAGGAGTTGCCGGAGTTGCCATTGCCACAACGATTGCTCAATTTGTTTCAAGTGTATTGGTTATGATTCAATTATGTACGACGAAACAAATATATAAAGTAGAACTAAAGAAAATAAAATTTAATTCAAGTATGCTCTCACGCATTATTTCAATCGGTTTTCCAGCTGCGATTCAAAATAGTATTGTCTCTTTTTCCAATGTAATTGTACAATCATATATTTCTTCTTTTGGAGCTGCAGCGGTAGCTGGATATAGTACAACTATGAAATTAGATGGCTTCCTACAACTTCCTATTCAAAGTTTTTCGATGTCTATCACAACTTTTGTTGGACAAAACTACGGAGCCCATCGCTTTGATCGTGTCAGAAAAGGTTTGTATGTCACTTTATTAATGTGTTGTTCCATTATTATATTTGGATCCATTGTGATGTATACCAATGCCCAATCGCTAGTAGAAATCTTTACCCATGATGTTGATGCGATTAAAGCCGGTGTAACAATGATTTCAGTTTTTGCGCCTTTCTATATTATGTTGACTATTTGTCATGTGACAGCAGGAGCTTTAAGAGGCGTTGGACAATCGAAAGTTCCTATGTTGACTATGATTTTATGTTTTGTGCTTTTAAGGCAAATTTATTTATATGTAGCCACTCATATTGTTCATGAATTAGTGGTGGTATTTCTAGGATGGCCAATTACTTGGGTAATTAATGCATTTATATTAACAATCTATTATTATTTGTATTCAAAAAAATTAGTTGAAATGAATAAATAAAAAAGTATGTTATACTTAATAGGTAAAGGGGTTTATATATGAATACAACATTAATTATTATGGCAGCAGGAATTGGATCTCGTTTTGGTGGTGGAATCAAGCAATTAACGGAAATGGGAAAAAATAAAGAGTTAATTATTGATTATTCTATTTATGATGCCATCCAAGCTGGATTTAATAAAGTTGTCTTTATTATTCGAAAAGATATTGAACAAGAATTTAAAGAAAAAATTGGAAATCGTATTTCTCAACATATACAAGTTGGATATGTATATCAAGATTTAAATGATTTACCTGAAGGATATAGTGTTCCAGAAGGAAGAAAAAAACCATGGGGAACAGGACAAGCAATCCTTTGTTGTAAAGGAATAGTGAAAGAACCATTTGTGATTATTAATGCGGATGATTATTATGGAAAAGAAGCGTTTGTACAATTACATGAATATTTAATTTCACATTCATCAAGTCCAGATCATTTTAATATGGCTATGGCAGGATTTATTTTAAAAAACACATTAAGTAAAAATGGAACTGTAACAAGAGGAATTTGTGTTGTTGATGAGGATTTGAATTTAACAGATATATATGAAACAAGAGGAATTCAAGAAAATGAACATGGAAAGATTGTATGTGATAATGAAAGTGTTCAAAATTGGATTACTAAAGATCATTTTACTTCCATGAATATGTGGGCTGGATATCCTGATTTTATTGATTATCTACAAGAAAGTTTTATTGAATTCTTAAATAATTTAAATAACTTTGATCCACAAACTAAAGAATATTTACTTCCAGAAATTGTAGGTCAATTATTAGAAAAAAATAAAGCCAGTGTCAAAGTATTAAAAACAAATGACAGCTGGTTTGGTATTACTTATATGGAAGATAAACAACGTGTACAAAATGAATTTGCACAGTTAATCGAAAAAGGTGTTTATCCAGAAAAACTATGGGACTAAGAAATTAGTCTCTTTTTTATATCTGTGAAAATATGAATCCAACGCGCAAAGAATTCACGTAAAACATGTTTTAAACGATGTTCAGAATAATATATTCCCGCATAATCCGAAAAATAATTTTTCGCAATTACACATGCACGACGAATATGTGTTTGACTTGTGATGATTAAAACAGATGTATCTTTAACCATGTTATAAGTGAATTCCATGTTTTCAAAGGTGTTAATGGATTTTGTTTCTAGTAAAGTAGGAATCTGAATTCTATCTTGAATGTATTTATTCATTTCAATAGCTTCAACATAGGAATTTCGATTAGCACCACCAGAAATAACTAATGTCTTATAATATCCTTTCTTAAAACATTCAATAGCTAAGTTACATCGCTTAATTTGAGAAGAACATAAGCTACCATCACTATGACATGGACATCCTAAAACAATGGCATAATCATATTGTTTTTTTGGTTTTGGAACAGGCGGAAAATAAATGGTATATACAATAAATAATATAATAAAGACACTAATCAATAGAATCATAACGAATCACCTTGTTATCATCGATAGACGTAAAATTCTGATATAAAGCCTGTGATTTAAGTTCTACTTCTTGTAAAAAAGAAGGAAGATCCTTAAATTTAGTATAAATACGATTATTTTTGTGTTCCTTTAAATATTGTTGTCCTATAGAATCAAATCCTAATACACGACAACCAAAAAAAGAGTCCATCATTTCATCTTTTTTGATTTGAAGTAAAATCATCATACAAGTTCGTTGAATACGAGCTTTCGTATACGTTTTGGAAATGCACTGATTTAAAAAATTATCCCATGTTTCACATTGCTTGCTGGCACTTTTTAAACGATACTCAATGCCTTCGTTTACTAGAAAAAAAGAAGCAAGTGTAGATGCATCGGTTAATTGTAGAAATAATCGTAAATAAGGATAATATGAATTCCAATTTTGTTCCAAATGAAAATACGATTGATAGTCTTGTTCAAAATGAAATGCATCTTTTCGTGTCTGAGTGGCACTTTTAAAGTTGTTGTTTCTTTGAATAGAGACAGGTTCAATATCGTATTTATCACAATATTTAATGTATTGATATCCTAATATATCATTTGGTTGAAGAGATATATTCTGATTTTGATTAATGTTTTTAGATGCATCGATTTCATTTAAAAAAGACAATGAACGAAGATAATTGATATCGTTTGTTTCCGAACCAAAGCAAAGATAATCAATATCAAGTGTAGATAAAGATTGAATCGCATATTTAGCAAAATAATCTGCACTTTGACAACTAAAACAAGCAGGTAATTCAAGTACGATGTTTGCACCATGTTCTAAAGAAAGTTTTGTCTTATCACTTCGCGTTAAGTAACTAGGTAATCCACGTTGACTAAAATAACTTGAAACAATAACAATCAGGCAATCGCAATTGGTTTTTAAGCGTGCTTGTTGCAAGTGATATTCATGTCCTTTATGAAAAGGATTGTATTCAGCAATAATTCCACAAGATTTCATAAAATGATTTTATCATATTGACAAATAAATTGAAATTTCGATAAAATAATTTATGGTTATAAAACCAAAATTTTATGCGAATATTTAAAGAAACTAGAGGAAATTAATATTGACTTTAACTTTTAGTTTGTTTATAATATTCAATGCGACATGAGGTGAGGATCGTGAAATACACTAAAAAAGATTTTCTAAACGCACAAGATCATACAATTGAAGTGGATGAGTGGATTGCGATTGAGGAAAACGATCTCCTTCATCATACTCAAGTCAAGTCCATACCAGAGGTACACGTTACTGGTACTTTACAGTTTGATGGATCCACATTGGTATTCTCTGATTTGGAATTAGAAGGAACTATGATTGTTTTGGATTCCATAACGGATGAAGACCTGGATGTGGCATTTGACACGAAGTCGCAGGAAACGTATTCGTTTGTTCCAGTTAGTCAAGAGGAATGCAACGAAGACATTATCGTGGTAAAAAAAGATACAATTGATATTAATCCGGAAATATTTCAGGCAATTTTATATGAAGCGCCAATGAGTATTACACGACTTCCAAGAAGTGAATACCCTAAAGGAGATGGATGGCAATTGATATCGGATCAGGATGAAGCAAAGCCTGCCATAGATCCACGATGGGAAAAGTTAAATGAATTCAAACTGGATGAAGATGAAGACAACTAGGAGGTGCAAGCAATGGCTGTTCAACAAAGAAGAGGATCAAAAACACGTAAAGCTAAACGTAGAACTCACTACAAATTAAGTAAACCAGCGTTAACACGTTGCCCTAACTGTGGTGAATATAAACTTGCTCACAAAATGTGTGCTTGTGGTGAATACAACGGCAAACAAATTATTGCGAAATAGTTTTTGAAAAGTAGGTTATCCTGCTTTTTTTTTATAACATGGTTATTGTAGTGTGATGTTTTATATGAATGATAAAAAGTATTTTACAAAAGTCATTGGTGTAAATATCATTTAAAATATTGAAATATAACAATTAATAGCGGATATAAGATAAATATTGAGACTATTAATAAAAGATAAAATCTGTTTTTTAATAGGAACAAACTAGTAAAATTTAATGTTTCAAAAAAAATATAATTTTTTTAAAAAAAATGCTTGCAAATGGTATAAACGCGTGGTAATATAAATGGGCGCTAAAGAGTAGCGTTCCGATCTGAATAACTTGGAGAAGTACTCAAGTGGTTGAAGAGGTGCCCCTGCTAAGGGTATAGGTCGGGAAACTGGCGCGAGAGTTCAAATCTCTCCTTCTCCGCCATCTTTTATAAAATTTAATGGTCCAGTGGTGTAGTGGTTAACATGTCTCCCTGTCACGGAGAAGATCGTGGGTTCGAGTCCCATCTGGACCGCCATTAATTTTATTAAAGATTACAATTGAATAGTTTGGTCCAGTGGTGTAGTGGTTAACATGTCTCCCTGTCACGGAGAAGATCGTGGGTTCGAGTCCCATCTGGACCGCCATTTTGCAGGTGTAGTTCAATGGTAGAACTTCAGCCTTCCAAGCTGACTACGTGAGTTCGATTCTCATCACCTGCTCCACATGATATCAACTAATTCATATGAATTAGTTTTTTTTATTTTTATGCAAGTAGTATTGCTTGCATTTTTTTTATTTTCTATTTAAAATGCAATCTAACAGGATGGATTTTATGGAAGAATTTGAAAGAACCGAGTTATTACTTGGACAAGAAAATATGGATAAATTAAAACAATCACGAGTTGCTATTTTTGGTATTGGTGGAGTTGGAGGTTATGCTACAGAGGCTTTGGCTCGTAGTGGAGTTTGCTCCTTTGATTTAATTGATAATGATACGGTAAGCGTAAGCAATATCAATCGTCAAATCATTGCTGCACACTCATCGCTTGGAAAATATAAAGTTGATGTGATGAAAGAACGTATTTTAGATATTAATCCCAATGCTAATGTAAATACATATAAAGAATTTGTTACTCCGGAAAACATTGACATATTTCCGTTTGCAGAATATGACTACGTTATTGATGCCATTGATACAATAAGTGCGAAAATTAGTTTGGTTTTGCGATGTCAAGAAAATAATGTGCCGATTTTATCAAGCATGGGAGCAGGAAATAAGCTAGATCCTACGCGCTTTGAAGTGGAAGACTTATTTAAAACAAAAGTATGTCCTTTAGCGAAAGTTATGCGACATGAATTAAAGAAACGTGGAGTAAAACATTTAAAAGTTGTTTATTCACAAGAACAACCTATGAAATTAAAAGACGGTCCAGTAGACCCTAAAAGTAAAAAGTCGATTCCAGGATCAACGGCCTTTGTACCATCGGTGGCAGGACTGGTTATTGCGTCTGAAGTTATAAAAGATTTAACAAAATAGAATTTGTTTTTTACAAATTCTATTTTTTTTCGAATATAAATATATATGAAAGTAAAAGAAATGAATATCGAACAACGTCCACGTGAAAAAGCATTGCGCTTTGGTTTAGAATCTTTAACGGATTTAGAACTCATTGCGCTGATTTTACAAAGTGGAAACAAAAAAAGAGATGTCTTTGAAATCGCAAAAGATGTGCTAAAGAAGTCGGAGGATTTAAATAAAATGTATGAATTATCGGCACAGTCTTTAATGGAGATTCAAGGAATTAGTAAAGTTAAGTCTCTTCAATTATTAGCTGGCATTGAATTATCTAAGCGAGCTTTAAGAACCAATGCCTACCATAAAACCATTCGACAAGCCCAGGATGTAATTGATTGGTTTAAAATGGAATATGGAACACTTAAACAAGAAAACTTTGTGGTCTTGTATTTGGATGTTAAACAAAGATTGATTTGTCATTCAAATTTATTCAAAGGAACACTTAGTGAAAGTACAGTGCATCCAAGAGATATTTTTAGAAAAGCGTTTGAATTGAGTGCGTATTCCGTTATGGTTATGCACAATCATCCTTCAAATGATCCTACTCCATCACAAAATGATATTTATTTAACACAAAAGTTAAATGAAATCGCACATACGATGGGAATTATTTTTTTGGATCATGTCATCGTTGGTAAAAATACATATTTTTCTTTTCGTGAACAAGGATATCTTCATTGAAACAATTCGAAAATATCGCTATAATTAAATGGAATTTGGGAGATACTATGCGAAAACTAACACGACTACAAAAAATATTATCTATTTTAATTTGTATATGTTTGATTTTTAGCTTTGTGATGCTCTCTCTTCGTCAGAATTCATTATCAAATTTAGGCTATAGTGCATGGACTTATATAAAATATGGATTAATTGAACATCCTCTTGAATCTTTGACCAATTCTATTTCGGATTTATCTAATTTATGGCACGTATACGAAGACAATGAATTCTTAAAAGAAGAATTAGCACAACAAAGAAGCTATAAAACACTTTATGAAGAAGAACGAAATAAAAATGAAGACCTTGAAAAATTACTAGACATGAAAAATTCATTGCTAGATGCACTTACTATATCATGTAGCGTAGTGCAAAGATCAGCTTCATCATGGAAACAAACCGTAACAATTTCAGCTGGAAAAGCGCAGGGTGTGAAAGAAAACATGATTGCGATTACAAGTGAAGGGGCTATTGGTTTAGTTGAAAGTGTTCAAAGTGCTACAAGTATAGTTCGTTTATTGACGAGTGAAGACTTAGTGAATGATATTGCGGTTAAAATTTCATTGGAAGATGGAAGCTCGGTAGAAGGTGTACTACAATCGTATGACCCTGATAAAGGTGCATATTGTGTTTCTTTGTTTAATAATGATGCGCAAGTATCAATAGGACAAAGCGTTGCGACAAGTGGGTCGGGAGGAAATTATCCTTCTGGTTTATTTGTTGGTACGGTTGTTGATGTAAGTAAGAGCGATGATGCGATTATTTCAACGGTATATGTTTCACCTGTATCAAATATGAAAAGCTTTGAATATGTACTCGTAGTTGGAAATGAGGAATAATATGAAAACAAAGTTTTATATTGGCTTGTTGTTTGTATTAGGATTTATGGAAACGGCGATTACGTTTATTTTTCCAGTTGATTATCAATACAGGGCGGTATCGTTTGTTCCTCATTTATGTTTAACAGCTTTATTTTTGATTGTGTTTAAAAGAAATTGGTTAGATCGTATTTTAATAGGATTTCTATTTGGAATACTTTATGATGCCTTGTTTCAATATGGATTTTCATTTCATATTTTGATTTATCCTTTATTGAGTGTATTAAGTGGTATTTTTTCGGATTACATGGATCAAGATAATCGTGTTTTACTATTTAATATATTGATTTTGATGTTTTTATATGACTGTATTCCATTTTTCATTTATAAATTTTTAGGAAAATTAAGTGTTTCTTTTACAACTTGGTTCATTTACTTTGAATTATCTACTTTATTGATTCATATCGCTTTAATTGCAGTATTGATATATGTATTTAATGTATTTGATCGATATGAAGCCATTCAAAGAATTCGAACACAAAGACTTGAAAAGAAAAAATATCGTAATTTAAGATTGTCACGAAAATAGACTAGAGAATTTCTAGTCTATTTTTGATAAAATAGGAATGAAGGTGATTTAGATGAATAATTTATTATTAATAGATGGGAACTCAATGTTGTTTAGAGCATACTATGCAACGCTATATGGAAAATCCATGACAACAAGTAATGGCATTCCAACTAATGCGGTATTTAGTTTTATTTTAATGATGAATAAAGCTATTGATATGATTCAACCTGATTCAATATTAGTCGCATTTGATGCAGGTAAATCAACATTCCGTCATAAAAAATATGAGGCCTATAAAGGTACAAGAAAGCCATTAGACGATGAATTAAAAGTACAATTTCCAATTGTCAGAGAATTTTTAGATGCGGCTGGAATTATGCGCTATGAAAGCGAAGACTATGAAGCCGATGACATAATTGGAAGTATGGCTTTAAAAAGTAAAGACATTCAAACGACAATACTTACGAGTGATCGTGATTTACTTCAATTAGTTGATTCAAGTACCAATGTTTTATTAATGAAAAAAGGACTAACGGAAATGGATTTAATGAACGTTGGAAACTTTGAAGAAAAATATGGTTTAAAACCAGAACAAATCATCGATTTAAAAGGATTGATGGGAGATGCTTCTGACAATATTCCAGGAGTGGCAGGAGTTGGTGAAAAAACCGCAACGAAATTACTACAAACATATGGAAGTGTAGAAAATGTATATGAAAACATTGATCAAGTAAAAGGAAAATTAAAAGAAAAGTTGATTAATGATAAAGATAAAGCTTTTTTATCAAAAGAATTGGCAACGATTTATCGTAATATGGATTTTCCTTTTGAAATGGATGCTTGTGAGTTCAAAGACTTTGATGAACATGTATCTGATTTCTATAAAAAATATGAAATGTATTCGTTTGTGAAGACTAAAGAAACCAAAAAAATGAGTGTTACACAAATCAAGCATTGGAAATCAGATAATCCTTTATTTATGGCTGTTTGTACAAATGGCTCTTATTTAGATCAAAAATTATATGGTTTCATTTCTTGTGATGAAAATGAAATTTATTTTGAAGCCGTGGAAGATGCTTTAGAAGACAAAGAATTTAAACAATATATTCAAAAGGAATGTATCACATGGGATGCCAAAGAAATGATGCATCTATGCCAACGATATGGCTTTGACATTCCTAATATTAAACATGACATGCACATCGCATCGTTTTTACTTCATTCTCAGGCAACTAATACCGATGATTTACTACAAACACTAAAAATTGAATTGCCAGAAAGTTTCCATGAATTATCAAAGAAAGTAAAAGATAAAGAAGCTTTTGAATATAATCGTACCATAGCTGTTTATGGAGCCTTTGTGAGTCAATTAAATAATGAAATTGAAGAGATTTTTGAAAAATTAAAAAATCAAGAATTATGGGATTTATATCAAAATATAGAATTACCTTTAATTCCGGTATTATTCAATATGGAAAATGAAGGAATTAGTGTGAATGAGAATATATTAGATGAAATTAATGATGTCGTAGATGAAAAAATTGATAGTTTATCAAAAGAAATTTATGGCTATGCCCATATGGTATTCAACATTAATTCACCTAAACAATTGGCAAATGTATTATATGATGAATTGAATTTACCAAGTGGAAAGAAACGTTCTACTTCAGCGGATGTTTTAGAAAAACTACAAGATAAACATCCTATTGTTCCTTGTTTATTGGAATATCGTAAATATGCGAAAATTAAATCTACTTATATTGATGGTATTTCTAAACATATTAAAGAAGATGGTAAAATCCATACTTGTTTCAATCAGACAATGACACAAACTGGTCGTTTATCAAGTAGTGATCCTAATCTACAAAATATTAGTGTTCGTGATGAACAAGGAAAAGAAATTCGTAAAGCGTTTGTGGCTAGAGATGGATATCAATTGTTGTCAGCGGATTATTCGCAAATTGAATTAAGAATATTAGCTCATATGGCCAATGAAAAAAATATGATTGAAGCTTTTAATGAAGGTGTTGATATTCACACGCAAACAGCTACTAAAATATTTATGGTCAATAAAGAAGATGTGACCAGTTCTATGCGTCGTATTGCCAAAACCGTAAACTTTGGGATTGTTTATGGTCAAACAGAGTTTGGATTGGCATCGCAATTAAATATTTCTCGTAAAGAAGCAAGTGAATTTATGAAAACTTATTTTGCCTCTTTCCCTGCGATTCATTCTTTTATGAATGAAATTATTGCCTTCTGCCAAGAACATGGATATGTTAAGACAATGTTTAATCGAAGAAGAGAAATCAGTGAAATCAATGATAAAAACTTTATGACACGTGAATTTGGAAAGCGTGCGGCAATGAATGCGCCTGTACAAGGATCAGCTGCAGACTTAATTAAAATAGCGATGATTAAAGTTTATGAGCGAATGAATAAAGAAAACGTCAAATCAAAATTACTTCTTCAAATTCACGATGAATTGATTTTTGAAGTACCTGACGATGAAATTGATTTAATGGTTAAATTAGTAACAGAAGAAATGGAAAATGTGATTCCATTAAAAGTCCCTCTAGTGGCAAGCGTTGCCTATGGCAAAAGCTGGTATGAGGCAAAATAATGCCAGAGGCACCAGAGGTACAAACTGTTATATCTACATTGGCTAGTCAAATTAAAGATAGCACAATAGTGGATGTAACTGTTTATTACGATAAAATATTAGAAACAGAAGATTTTGTGAATAAAATAAAAGGACAGTCTTTTCTTTCTTTTTCACGAATTGGGAAATATTTGATTTTCACAACTGAAAAATATGATTTTGTGGTTCATTTACGAATGGAAGGAAAGTTTTATATCATGGATACTTTTCCTAAAGATTTAAAACACATCCATGTGATTTTTCATTTAGATGATGGCCGGTATTTGTGTTATCATGACACAAGAAAATTTGGTCGCATGGCATTGTATGATAAAGTCGATAATAAATATGATTGTCCGGCTTTAAAAAATGTAGGATGGGATGTATTGGATGATCGTTTTAATGCCATGTATTTTTATAATAAAATACATAAATCCAATCGTAATTTGAAAACTGCTTTATTGGATCAAAGCATTCAAGCCGGTATTGGAAATATCTATGCCGATGAAATATGTTTTATGTCACGATTGGATCCAAGAAGCCGTTGTTCTCGCTTATCTAAAAAAGATTGTGAAAAGATTGTGGAAATGACAAAATATATAATTAAGGGAGCAATTAAAGCAGGGGGAACAACTATCCGTTCTTATACATCGAGTTTAGGTGTTACGGGTTTATTTCAGCTTCAGTTACATGTTCACACTAAAAAAGATGAACCATGTGAAATTTGTCATAATAAAATTATTAAAACAGTTATCGCTTCAAGAGGTACGTATATATGCACACATTGCCAGAAAAGAAAGTAATTGCGATTACGGGTTCAATGGGATCGGGAAAATCACAAGTATCTAAATACATTGCGAATTTTTATCCTGTAATTGATTGTGATCGTATTAATGCGGATTTAATAAAAAAAGATCATGAAGGATATAGAAAATTAGTTCAATTTGATTGGATTGTCTTAGATAAAAACTATGAAATTGATAAAACCAAAATGGCAAGTTCTATGTTTAGTGATAAAACAAAGAAAAAACAAGTGGAGCAAATTCTTCATCCGCTTATTTTTGAACAAATAGATAAATGGAAACAAGAACAACAGAGTTCTTTGGTTTTTGTAGAAGTTCCTATTTTATTTGAAATCCAAGCTCAATCAAAATTTGATGAAATATGGTGTGTTTATTGTGATGAACAAGTGGCCCTTGAGCGTTTAGTGAAATATCGTCATTTTACTCTTGAACAAGCCAAACAGCGTCTACAACATCAATTTTCAGTGGAATATAAAAAACAAAATAGCGATGTTTGTATTGAAAACAACGGAGGCTTAGAGCAGTTAGAAAAACAAATAGATGAATTATTAGAAAAGAGGAGTGTTAATGGAAAATAGTGGAGAAGCGATTATTCAATTATCAGGTACGTTTCATCAAGATTCAACAAAAGTGTTAACGCTTCTTTATTATCCAATTATTGGCAAAGATGCTTTTATTCTTTATCAATTGTTGTATAGTCTTGAAGATTTATCAATTGGTGTTAATCAAATTATTGAATTAAGTAATTTAAATGATGGAACCTATCAAAAGGCAAGAGAAACTTTAGAGGAATTTGGTTTATTAAAAACATTTTTAAATACTTCTGAAAATCGTTGGCTTTATTTTGTTTGTCCACCATTAGATTCCACTTCTTTTTTTAGTCATGATAGCTATGCGCGTATTTTTATAAATGAATGCGGGGCTAGACAATATGATTATTTAAAAGCTTATTTTCATGTAGATGAAATGAAAACGGATGGATATTTAGATGTGTCTAAACCATTGGATACTTCAAGACTTGATTTATGGAATGATAAAAAAGAAGAAGTGTTCCAAAATAATAAGGCCAATGAACAAAGAGTATATGACTTTGATTTTAATGTCTTTTTACAAGGGATGGATCGTATTTTTCCAATTCGTCTTCGTACCCCTGAAAATTTAAGTTTTATCGCTCAGCTATCATCAATTTATGGAATTGATGAAAGAGATATGAAGTGTTTAGTGCAAAGAAGTATTCATCCTTCTACCAAAGAATTTGATAAAGATTTATTAAAGGAATTGGTATTTGTATCTCGTAAGAATGTTAAAGCAAGCAAAGATCCATATAAAATGGGACCAGTGGCGTTCTTTAAATCAAAACAAAATGGTGCACCAGTATCCAATAGCGATAAACATTTACTTGAATCGCTTTGTGTGGATTATGGATTTACCAATGAGGTTGTGAATGTATTAATAGAATATTGTTTGGATAAGACCAATCAAAGTTTTAATCATAGTTATGTTGAAAAGGTGGCTTCGAGTTGGGCTCGTTTAAAAATTGATACGAAAGAAAAAGCTCTAAATCAAATTAATAAAGTACCAACTAGAAAGAAAGCACCTGAGTGGTATGAAAATACAGAACAAACAAAGCCTAGTCAACAATCTTTACAAGAGGCTTTAAAATTACAAGAAAAATTGAAGGGAAGTGAAGGATAGTGGAACAAGAATTATATGAGCGTCAACTGCTTGAGAAATTAAAGAAAAATCGTCATGTCCTTTCGTTTTTAAAGAAAAATAAATTGGATTTGGATTTTGTGGATGGATATTCGGATTTATTTGAACAATGGCTTCAAAATCTAAAAAAATGTGAAGGATGTCAGGGACTTCCTTTTTGTACGCAAAAAATAAGAGGAAGAGTTAAAAATCTTTATATGGATGGAGATTATCTAGAAGAGACTTTTATGCCTTGTCGTTATAAGAAAAAAGAAAATAAAGAATTAAAGCATGTTTCTTCTTATCGTTTTTCACATTTATCCACAAATGAATATTTCATCGATTTGAATGCGATTGAATTAAAAAATGAATCAGCACAGTATTTAGAAGCGTATGCTAGTGTAATAAAATCCATTGATGATAAAAAAGGAGTTTATTTATATGGACAACCTGGTGTGGGAAAAAGTTATTTATGCATTGGATGCGCTAATTATTATGCCAAACAAGGTCATGTTGTTAGTTTTGTGAAAGTTCCTCAGTTGGTACAAGAATGCAAAGATTCATTAAGTGACTATGAATACCAGGCAACAATTTTATCGCATTTAAAGTTTAGCGAAATATTGTTTTTAGATGATTTAGGGTCAGAATCAATTAGTCAGTGGTCAAGGGATTCTTTATTGTTTCCAGCTTTGAATTATCGTATGGACCATAACTTAAAAACATATTTTATTTCTAACTATACATTGGAAGAATTAAAGAATCGTTATTTTATTAAAGGAAAAGATGAAAATATTGTGAGTAGTGATCGTTTTATGGAGCGAATTCGTGCTTTATCAAAACCACAAGCTATGACAGGAAAAAGCCGTAGATAAAATGCTTTTAAAATAGTGTCTTTTGTATTAAAATAATAGCGTAGAATTCTAAAGGAGGATAATAAAATGTTAGTTTCTGCTACTGAAATGATTAACAAGGCTCATGAAGGTCATTATGCTATTCCACAATACAACATTAACAACATGGAATGGATCATCGCGATTTTAAAAGGATGCCAAGCTACTAATTCACCAGTTATCTTAGGTGTTTCTGAAGGTGCTGGAAAATATATGCAAGGGTACAAAAATGTTGTTGGAATGGTTAAAAACATTCATGACAAATTAGGAATCACTGTTCCTGTTGCTATCCATTTAGACCATGGATCATACCAAGGAGCATTAGATTGCATCGAAGCTGGATTTACTTCAGTAATGTTTGATGGATCTCATTTTGATTTCGAAGAAAACGTAGCTAAATCAAAAGAAATCATCGCTTTAGCTCATTCAAAAGGAATTTCTGTTGAATGTGAAGTTGGTGGAATCGGAGGAGAAGAAGACGGTGTTGTTTCATCTGGTGAATTAGCTGATCCAGAAGAATGTGGTGCTGTTGCTGCTCTTGGAGTTGATTTCTTAGCTGCTGGAATTGGAAACATCCATGGTAAATATCCTGCAAACTGGGCTGGATTAAGCTTTGATCAATTAGCTAAAATCCAAGCTAGTACAAATGGTAAACCATTAGTATTACATGGTGGTTCAGGAATCCCTGCTGAACAAGTTAAAAAAGCAATTTCTTTAGGTGTTTCTAAAGTTAACGTTAACACTGAATTACAATTAGAATTTGCTGCTGCTACTCGTAAATATATCGAAGAAGGTAAAGACCAAATCGGTAAAGGATACGATCCACGTAAATTATTAAAAGCTGGTACAGATGCTATTCAAGCTAAAGTAGAAGACATGAACAAAAACTACTTTGGTTGCGCAGATAAAGCTTAATTTATGAAACTTGAGGTGACTATATGTCACCTTTTTTTATTTTCAGTTGGAAAAAGTGAGTGAATAGTGTAAAATTTATATGCCTTAGGGGAGGTTTTTATGGAAAAAGTTATAAAAATCGAAGGAGGACATCGTTTAAATGGTACGGTGCGCATAAGTGGTTCTAAAAATGCGACAGTCGCATTGATTCCTGCTTGTGTTTTAGCAAATAAACCCGTAACTATTTTTGGTGTTCCCAATATCTCAGATGTTCAATCATTACAAATTTTATTAGAAGAATTAAATGTTAAAGTAGAGAAAAAAGGGGAAGATACTTTATACATTGATCCAACTCATATTAAAAATATTCCAATGGTTTCAAATGCTGTTTCTAAATTGCGTGCTAGTTATTATTTTATGGGGGCTTTACTAGGTCGTTTTGGACATGCAGAAATCAAAATGCCTGGTGGATGTTATTTAGGTCCTAGACCAATTGATTTACACTTAAAAGGATTTGAAGCACTGGGTGCTAATATTTCTTATGAAAATGGGTGCTATATTTTAGATGCACCTGAGTTAAAAGGAACAAACATTTTCTTGGATATTTCCAGTGTTGGTGCCACAATTAATATTATGATGGCAGCTGTCTATGCTAAGGGTAGAACGGTTATTGAAAATGCGGCTCGTGAACCAGAAATTATTGATATTGCTACGTTATTAAATAAAATGGGAGCTAAAATTCATGGAATGGGAACAAGTACACTTGTAATTGATGGTGTAGAACAATTAGGTGGATGTTTCCACGAAATTATTCCAGATCGAATTGAAGCGGCTACTTATATTATCATTGCAGCGGCTATGGCAGATGATATGGTAATTGAAAATATCATTCCTCAACACTTAGAATCCGTTATCATGAAATTAAAACAAGTGGGAATTGAAATGAAAGTGGGAGCTGATTTTGTGGAAGTCTTTAAAACAGATGAACCATTAAAACCAACAGAAATTTTAACAAAACCTTATCCTGGTTTTGCCACGGATATTCAACAACCATTTACGGCTTTATTAACACAGGCAGAGGGAATTTCTACAGTAACGGAAACAATTTATACGGAGCGTTTTAAACATTGTAAGGAATTGAATAAAATGGGAGCCGATATTGATGTTATGACACCTAGTTGTTTTATCAATGGAAAAACAAAATTACATGGAGCTAAAGTTACTTCAACGGATTTACGTTGTGGAGCTGGTTTAGTTGTTGCGGCTTTAATGGCAGAAGGTGTAACAGAAATTCATGATGTTTATCATATTGATCGTGGATACGATAATTTAGATGGTAAATTAATTAATTTAGGTGCTAAAATTTGGCGTGAAGAAGTAGAATAGACTACTTCTTTTTTTTAATTATGATAAAATAGAATCATGATAAAAATCGCATTTTTAGAATATGAAAATGAAATAAAAGAATTATCTTATCTAATGGCAAAAACATTTCATGAACAAGATTGGACGTTTCGTATTTATTCCAAGGCAAGTGATTTGATGAAAGGAATGAAAAATGAATCGTATCAAATCTTTGTGTTTGATGAAATATTTAAAACACCTCGAATTGAAAGTGTTTTTGTTCATGATAATCCCAATGCTGTGTTTGTGTTTGTGGTTGAAAATAAATATAAATATATAAAAGAAGATAAAAGAGGTCGTATTTTATATATTGAAAAAAATCATATTCAAGAACAGTATGAAAATATTCAGAATTCTTTATTAAAACAAAGTAAACAATCGGATATATATCATTTAAATTATGATCGTGTGAATGTGAATCTTCCTTATGAAGAAATTTATTATTTAGAAAAAGATGATAAAATGGTGTATTTTTATACGAAAAAAGGAAAATTTCATCAAAGAATTAATATTGGGGAAATGGAAGAAATTTTTGTTCCTTATGGATTTATTCGCATCCATGTTTCTTATTTAGTAAATGAAAAATATATTCTTGCTTGGTACAAAGATAAAGTCGAATTAACAACGGGAGAAGTTCTTCCTTTGTCTCGTCTACAAAAACAAAAGATTCTAGCTTCAAAGAACAAGTCTATATAGGGACTTGTTTTTATTTTTTACGAGTGAATTATGTGATACAATAAAAACAAAGGTGAGGAAAAAATTATGACTAATATTTTAGCAACAGATTATGATGGAACATTAAAATACGCACAAAAAGTAATGCAAGAAGACTTAGATGCGATAAAAAAATGGAAAGAACAAGGCAATTTATTTGTGATTGTGACAGGTCGTTCTATGGAATCAATCGCTAGACAAGCTGAAATCTATGATTTGCCTGTTGATTATTTTGTCACAAACAATGGTGGAATGGTTTATGATGCCAATAAAAAAGAGTTATATGCCTCTTATTTGGATACAGTGACAAGTATTGATTTAATGTATATTGCCAAAGAAATAGAGGGTGTTTGTTCTTATGTTGTCAACGATGGATATTATCGTCATCGTATTGTTGTAGATTCTGAACTAGAAGAAAAAAGATATTTGGATTTAGAACCTGATTTGGATGAACAACATGTTATGGACTTAGGAAAATATGCTCAAATTGTGATTTCAATGGTTGAAACAGAATATGCAGTTTCATTAGCTGAACAAATAAATTCGAATTTTGGTGATGTAGTGGTAGCTTATGCCAATAATTTTGTGGTTGATATTGTACCAAAGGGAACATCAAAAGCACTTGGAATTGATTTTGTTTGTGAATGGGTTAATATCGATGAAAGTTGTGTTTATACAATTGGTGATTCTTACAATGATATTCCATTAATGGAATATGGATTAAATGGAGCTTGTATGTCTACGGCTTTAGAAGATGTAAAAGCCCATGCAAACAAAGAATATGATTCAATAAGTTGTATGATTAATGATATTTTAAAATAATAAAATAGATAATAGAGGGGAAGTGATCTTATGAGCTTTAGTTTAAGCGAAATTAAATTCATTTTTCAGCTCATTGTTGATATCTTGGTGGTATGGTTTCTTATTTATTCTTTATTAAGAATTTTAAGCAACAATTCCCGTACTGTTCAAATTATTAAGGGGGCATTGATTGTCTTATTAGTTAAAGGACTTTCAATGATTTTGAATTTGATGGCAGTTGGATATATTATTGATATCTTTTTGAATTGGGGAGTTGTTTTAACAATTGTGATTTTCCAACCTGAAATCCGAGAGATGCTTGAAAAAGTTGGGAAATCAGGGCAAAGAAGTGCACATCTTTCTTCATTACAATATGAAGAAATGATTGATAATATTGTCGACGCTTGTGATTCTATGTCTAAGAAAAAAACAGGTGCTATTATTACCATCCAACAAAACCAAGATTTACAAGATTATATTCAATCAGGAATTAGTATGGGATCGGAAGTTTCAAGTGAACTTCTTTGTACCATTTTTCAATATGGAACGCCTTTACACGATGGAGCCGTTATTATTCAAGGAAATCGTATTGCCTGTGCAGCAGCGTATTTTCCACCAACCAAGCGTGATTTACCAAGTAAATATGGGGCAAGACATCGTGCAGCAGTTGGAATTAGTGAAATAACAGATTCTATTACGATTGTTGTTAGTGAAGAAACGGGTGCTATTTCGATTGCGATGAATGGACACTTGGCAAAATATACGACTTCTTCACTAAAGAGTTTTCTAACGAGTACATTGGTTTTAGCGGATAATAAAGAAACGACAAACAATTTCTTTGAACCCGTGATTCAAACCGCGAAAAGCTTTACATCTCGTTCTAAGAAACAAGATTTAATCGTTGATGAAAGAATTAAGCCAATTAAGATCATTGATAATTACTCTCAGGAGGCGAAATAATATGATAAATAAAATATATGAAATGATTCGTTATATTTTTTCACCTGTTGTTCGTCGTTTTTCTAAGTTATTCGATCGTATTGTGTTTGATAAAAAAGGAATGGTTATTGTTTCTTTTATCTTATCTGTATTAATTTGTATTTCGATTGACTACGATACGATTCGTGTTCAATTATTTAATGATTTGACAACATCTGTTACGATTAGTGATGTAGCGGTGGATGTAAAAGCTGATAAGAGTCAATATGAAATCGAAGGAGTTCCTGGGGTTGTTACAGTTGTCTTAACTGGTAATTCAACGGATATTCAAGTTTTTAGACAACAAAAAGGTGTATCTGTAATATGTGATTTAAGTAAATGTGAACCAGGAGAAAATCTAGTAAATCTAACTGTTGATTCTTTGCCTTCTAGTTTAAGTGCTAAAGTATCTCCTGAAACAGTGGATGTGACTTTAAATCCAAAAGTAAAAGCAGTCTTTACACTTTCGTGTGATTTATTAGTTGGAAATGGACAAAAAACAACCGACTTTGAAAAACCGGTTTTATCACAAAACCAAGTAACCGTTAAGGCAAGTCAAGATACATTGGATTCGATTCGTGTTGTGAAAGCTTTAGTGGATGCGACAGGTCAAGTTTCTGACTTTACTACAAATGTTAAATTAGTTGCCTATGACATAGAAGGAAATGTAATCAATGTGGATTTCTTAGATGATTCCATTACCGCTAGCGTTAAATTGGCAAAAGAGGAGGAATAAAAGAATGGGTAGATATTTTGGTACAGATGGTTTTAGAGGAGAAGCCAATGTTACTTTAAATGCAGACCATGCATATAAAATAGGAAGATTTTTAGGATGGTATTATTCAAAATTAAAAAATGGAGAAGCAAAAGTTGTGATTGGAAAAGATACACGACGTTCTTCTTATATGTTTGAATATAGCTTAATTGCCGGATTAACGGCATCAGGAGCAGATGCCTATATGCTTCATGTCACTACTACACCTAGTGTTGCTTATATTGCACGTGTAGATGACTTTGATTGTGGAATTATGATTAGTGCTTCTCATAATCCATACTATGACAATGGAATTAAATTAATTAATTCAGATGGTGAAAAAATGGATGAAACTACAATTTCATACATTGAAGATTATCTTGATGGAAAATTAGAATTATTTGGACAAAGTTGGCCTGAAATTCCATATGCCACAAAAGATAAAATTGGAAGAACTGTAGATTATGTATCAGGAAGAAACCGTTATATTGGTTATTTAATTTCGTTGGGGATGTATTCATTTAAGGGATATCGCGTTGGTTTAGATTGTGCCAATGGAAGTAGTTGGCAAATCGCAAAAGCTGTTTTCGATGCGTTAGGAGCCAAAACATATGTAATAAATGCGCAACCCAATGGATGCAACATTAATAAAGACGCTGGATCAACACACATTGAAGGACTACAAAAATTTGTGGTTGAAAATGGTTTAGACATTGGTTTTGCCTATGATGGAGATGCGGATCGTTGTCTTTGTGTTGATGAAAAAGGAAACGTAATTACTGGAGATCATATTTTATATATTTATGGAAAATATATGAAAGAAAGAGGAAAATTACTTACTAATACAGTTGTTACAACGGTTATGTCTAACTTTGGCTTATATAAAGCATTTGATAAAGCAGGTATTGGCTATGCGAAAACAGCTGTTGGGGATAAATATGTTTATGAATATATGAAAGAAAATGGTTGTCGTATTGGTGGGGAACAATCAGGTCATATTATCTTCACAAAATATGCTTCAACAGGAGATGGAATCTTAACTTCATTAAAAATGATGGAAGTCATGGTTGCGAAAAAAATGCCAATGAGTAAACTTCATGAAGATTTGAAGATTTATCCTCAGTTATTAGTAAACATTAAAGTGAAAGATAAAAAATTAGCTCAAAATGATGAGGATGTACAAAAAGCAATCCATGAAGTTGAAGAAGCTTTACAAGATACAGGAAGAATCTTAGTTCGTGAATCAGGTACAGAGCCATTGGTTCGTGTCATGGTTGAAGCCGAAACACATGAAGAATGTGAAAAATATGTTTATCATGTCATTGATGTGATAAAAGCTAAAGGACATGAAATTGTATAATTAGAAAAGAGGGATGAAGTATGAAACGTGTCATTTGTGTAGTTGAAGATGAAAAAGACATTAATAATCTAGTCGCTCAGTATTTGCGCAAAGAAGGATACGAAGTTCGTTCTTATTATACTTATGAACAAGCAAGTGTTCATGTTCAAGATGATGATGTACATTTGTGGATTCTTGATATCATGCTTGATGACAAATCAGGTTTTGATTTATTAGAAGAAATTCGTCTACAAGGACCTAATATTCCGATTATCTTTATGTCTGCACGTGATAAAGAATTTGATCGTATTATTGGATTGGAAAAAGGATGCGATGACTATATCACAAAACCTTTCTCACCAAAGGAAATGGTATTACGTGTAAACAATATTATTCGTCGTGCATATAAAGATGAAAACAATCGTATTAGTATTGATGGATATGAATTAGATGAAGAACAAAGAAAGATTTATTCAGATAATGTTGAAATTGAACTAACAACTAAAGAATTTGATTTATTAATGATGTTTATCAAGAATAAAGGAATTGCGTTTTCACGTGATAAAATCTTAGAAAATGTATGGGACGAAAATTATTTTGGATCGGATCGTGTTGTAGATGATACACTTCGTCGTTTGCGTAAAAAATTGCCAAAATTAAATATTCACACGATCTATGGATATGGGTATCGATTAGGATAGAATATGAAAAAATTTAAACAATTATTTCATAAATTGTCTTTGACCAAACAATTTGTTTCTATTATATTTCTTTGTTTGATTGCGTTCTTAATATTCTTTTTTGCGATTTTAAGAACGGGAATTAATAACACAATTGAGACACAAATGGTTTCGATGCTGCAAGATAATCAAAGACCAATAGTTAATTTAATTGAAAATGAAGGAAACGTAGACGAGGAATTTTATTCGTATCTAGCCAAAAATTCTACGCAAGTAGATTGTTTAATTCGAAATAATGTATTACATGTATTTGGTGGAAAAGACGATAAAATTGGAAACGTAGATTTATATGAATATTTAATCAAAGAAGCAAGCGATATGTCCCCTGTTAATAACGTGGAATATGGAACTGTTATGATTGATGACATGGAATATTATTATAGTCTTGTCTTTTGTACTAAATCACATGTAATAGTCGCAAGTTTTATGGATAATACATATCCATCTTCTTTCCGTTCAATTCTAGTCGATTCAACGGTGTATTTAATTATTATTGCTTTTATTTTAGTGTTTATGGTGATTTTAATTTGGGTATTCTCAATCATTCAACCATTATCACAAATTAAAGACTATATTACCCAAATTAATATGGGAAAAGACGTGGAGTTAAACATTAATCGTGGTGATGAAATTGGACAAGTGGCTCATTCAATTGTGGTCATGAAAGATGAATTGACAAAACAAGAAAAATCAAAAGAAGAAATGATACACAACATTTCCCATGATTTAAAAACACCAATTGCAACGATTAAATCATATGGAGAATCAATTAAAGATGGTATTTATCCATATGGTGACTTGGAATCAAGTGTTGATGTCATTATTGATAATGCCAATCGTTTAGAGAAAAAAGTATATAATTTACTTTACTTGAATCGAATTGAATACTTGTTGACATCGGATTCTGAAGGTGTGGTCACAAACATGAAAGAAGTTGTGGAAGAGGTTGTATTAAATTCAGCTGTCATTCGCCCTGAAATTGAAGTCATTACGGATATTGAAGAAGTATTCTTCGATGGTTTATTAGAAGCATGGCGTGTATGTATTGAAAATATCATGGACAATGCGTTTAGATATGCAAAGACATATATTAAAATTGAAGTGCGTGAAGATGATTTAAGAATTTCAAATGATGGTCCAAAGATGAGTGAAGACCGCATTGAAACGTTATTCCATCCTTTTGAAAAAGGAGAAAAAGGTAAGTTTGGTTTAGGTCTTTCTATTGTTTCTAAGGTCACTAAAACAAATAACTATCTTGTCAAAGGATATAACACAGACGATGGTGTTTGTTTCAGAATTTATCGAGAACCTGTGGAAGAAAAGAAAAAGACTAATTCTTCGTGGAAGAAGCGTGAAACAAAAGGAGAATAAAGATGAAAGTAGGAACAATTGGTACAGGATTTATCGTTGATCGCATGATTGAATCAATGAAATTAGTGGATGGAATTGAAGTAGTGGCGTGTTATTCACGAAGCGAAGAAAAGGCAAAAGCTTTTTGTGAAAAACATGAAATGAAAAGATACTATTCAAATTTAGATGAAATGATGAAAGATGAAGAATTGGATACAATCTATGTTGCCAGTCCAAACTCACTTCACTATGCACAATCTAAAAAAGCACTGGAAGCGCATAAACATGTAATCAATGAAAAACCATTTTGTCCAACTTTAAAAGAAAGTAAAGAATTATTTGAAATTGCCCAAAAGAATGGTGTATATATTTTTGAAGCTATCACTAATCAATTTTTACCAAACTACAAGATTATTAAAGAAAATTTAAATCGCGTAGGAGATATTAAATTAATTCAAGTAAATTATTCACAATATTCTTCTCGCTATGATAAATACAAAAACCATGAACAAACCAATGCCTTTGATCCTGCTTTTAACGGTGGAGCTTTAATGGATATTGGTGTATATTGTCTTCATTTTGTGACAGGATTATTTGGAAAACCACAATCAACGCAATATTATGCCAATATTGGATATAATGGCATTGATACAAGTGGTACAGTCGTATTACAGTATCCAAAATTCATTGCGACTTGTACAGGAGCTAAAGATAGTTCAAGTGATGTATTTGCGTTTATTCAAGGCGATAAAGGATGTTTAAGAGTAAAGGGAATGAGTATTGGTATTTTACCGAGTGTTGATTTCATTCCACCTAAAGGAGAACCAATCAATAATAAAAATAGTCAATCTTCTTTAAATTTAGGCATTGAACAAGAAGCACATATGGTTTACGAATGCCGTGAATTTAATCGTATTATCAACGAAAAAGATGATGAAACATATCAAAAATTATGTGATCATACTAATGTTGTCGTTGAAATACTTGAAAAATCAATTGAACAAGTTAAGCATTAGCACCGCTAATGCTTTTTTAAGAGGAACTATGAAACTAAATACATTATGTTATATTGAATCAGGAAATAATATTTTAATGTTGAATCGAAATAAAAAGAAAAACGATGAAAATCAAGGAAAATGGATTGGTGTGGGAGGAAAATTAGAGCCTCATGAAAGTCCAGATGACTGCATGATTCGTGAAGTAAAAGAAGAAACAGGATTAAAGTTAATTGATTATCAATTAAGAGGAATTATCACTTTTGTTTTACCAAAATGGGAAGATGAAATCTGTTTTCTATATTCAGCTACTCAATATGAAGGAACACTAAAAGAATGTAATGAAGGAGAACTTCAATGGATTAAAAAAGAAGATGTATTTAATTTACCTTTATGGCAAGGAGATACATACTTCTTAGATGATTTATTTTATTCGAATCAGTTCATCAATATAAAACTTGTTTATAACGAACAAGATGAACTGGTAAAAGTGTGCAAATATACATAATTTATACAAATCTAAGCTTTAGTTACCATGCTAAAGCTTTTCTTATGGTAAAATAAAAACGGAGGCGTAAGTTATGTTAAAAGATAAAGATAATAGACCCTATGTTTCATGGGAATTAATGGAATCATTTATGACACAAGCATTTGTGAAATATGGAGTACCTGAAGAAGATGCGAAATTATGTACAGATGTGTTATTGGATTCAGATCGTAAAGGAATTGAAAGTCATGGATGTAATCGTTTTAAACCAATTTATTTGGATCGTATTAAAAAAGGAATTTTAAATCCTGTTACTAAAATTGATGTTTTAAAAGAAACACCAACTACGGCTGTTCTTGATGCCAATGATGGAATGGGAATGGTCGCAAGTAAAAAAGCTATGGAAATGTGTATTGAAAAAGCACATAAATATGGAATGGGAATGGTGGCTGTTCGTAATAGTTCTCATTTTGGAATTGCTGGTTATTGGGCGGAAATGGCTAGTAAAGAAGGAATGATTGGTATTTGTGGGACAAATGCAAGACCTAGTATTGCACCAACTTTCGGAGTTGAAAACATGTTAGGAACCAATCCATTAACTTTTTCAATGCCTACAGATGAAGAATTTCCATTCACATTAGATTGTGCAACATCCGTAATTCAAAATGGAAAAATTGAATACTATGCTCGTATTGGACATGATACACCATATGGTTTAGTGATTGACCGTGATGGAAACATTATGACAGATTCAAAACAAATCATTAAAGACATTCGAAGTGAAAAAGCAGCATTAGCCCCTCTAGGTGGATTTGGAGAAGAAATGGGTGGATATAAAGGATATGGATATGCGACTGTTGTTGAGATTTTAAGTGCCGCTTTACAAGGTGGTATTTTCCTTAAAGCATTAGAAGGAAAAAATGAAGATGGTTCCATTCGTCCATATCATTTAGGTCATTTCTTTATGGCCATTGATACCGAAGCGTTTATGGGACTTGAATCCTTTAAAAAGACAACAGGAGATATCTTAAGAGAATTACGTAATTCACAAAAAGCACCAGATCAAGATCGTATTTATACGGCAGGAGAAAAAGAATGGGATGTATGGCAAGAACGTAAAGATAAGGGTGTTCCTATTACGGAAGCTGTACAAGAAGAATATAAACAAATTCGTGATGAATTGAACTTAGATATTCGTTTCCCTTTTGAATAATGATGGAAAAAATATATTCTAAAATGAATCAAATTCCACAAGGACACGCCTCAATGAATATTACACCAGGGTGTATTGTTTGTGAGGGAGGCGCCTTTCGAGCTGTCTATGGAGAAGGTGTCTTAGATGCTTTGATGGAAAATGATATTAATATGGAATGTACAATTGGAGTATCCGCTGGTGCTATGAATGGATACAATTATGTATCAGGACAAATTGGAAGAGCCGCTCGCTTTAATTTATCACATCGCTTTGATTCAGAATATATTGCAGGACCTAAAACAGTGATTCACAATAAAGGCTTAGTTGGCTTTGATTATGTATTAGGGCCTTTAAAAGAAGAACCCTTTGATCGAATGTTCTTTGATCGAAAGACAAGACGTTTTGTAGCGGTTGCCTGTGATTGTCAAAAAGGAGAAGCTGTATATTTTGAGAAAGGTAAATGTGAAGATATTGAAAAAGCTATTCAAGCTTCGGCTTCCATGCCTTTTGTATCAAATATGGTTGATGTAGAAGGAATTCCTTGTTTAGACGGAGGAATTTGTAATCATATTCCCGTTGATTGGGCAATCAATGAAGGCTATGAAAAAATAATTGTTGTGAAAACGCGACATCATTCATATCGTAAAAGTGAAGATGAAAAAATGAATGCGATGATTGATGTTCGCTATCCTTTGTATCCTAAGTTAAGAAATGCGTTGCGTAATATGAATAAAGAATATAATGAAAGTTGTGACAAAATTGATGAATTAGAAAAAGAAGGTCGTATATTTGTACTTTCACCATCTATTAACCAAGAAATATCACGATTAGAAAGTGACATTGAAAAATTAGGGGACTGGTATTTTTTAGGATATCATGATACTTTAAAACGCATCGATGAATTAAAAGCATATTTATCAAAATAAAAGCTCTAGAATGAATTTTCTAGAGCCCTTTTTTGTTATACACGTTCATGAACAACATTAAAGCCATTGGCAATTAAGTCATTTTTGATTTTTTCAATATGTTCATGATTTCTTGTTTCTACTGTAATCTTTAAGAAACAAGAAGTAATGGCCATTTCAGGATCACCATTATCATAATCAATAGCAACAACGTTTCCACCATTTCTAGAAATGATTTTAGAAACACCTAATAATTGTCCTGGTTTATCTGTTAGTGCAATCGTAAAGCTTGTTTTACGTCCGCTTAATAATAAACCACGAGTCATAACGCGATCGATAATATTGATGTCAATATTTCCACCAGAAATTACACAAACTACATTTTTACCTTGGATTGGTAGTTTATTGAACATAGCAGCGGCTACAGAAACAGCACCTGCTCCTTCAGCAACTAATTTTTGTTTTTCCATTAAAGTTAAAATAGCAGCCGCAATTTCATCTTCACTTACAGTGACAATGTCATCTACATATTGTTTAACGATTTCAAATGTATTTACACCAGGGTGTTTTACTGCAATTCCATCGGCAAATGTATTTACATGATCTAGAGCAATGTTTTTTCCTTGTTTAAAAGACTCATACATACTAGCAGCATTAGCTGCTTGTACACCATAAATTTTAATACTAGGTTTTAAATTCTTAGCGGCAAAGGCAACTCCACTAATAAGTCCTCCACCACCAATTGGAACGACAATGGCATCTACATTATCTAATTGATCAAGGATTTCAAGTCCGATGGTTCCTTGACCGGCAATGACATCTTCATCATCATAAGGATGAATAAACGTCAGATTTTTTTCTTTGCATTGACGCATTGCTTCTTCATAAGAATCGTCATAGACTCCTTCTACCAAACAAACATTGGCACCATAACTTTTGGTTGCTTCTACTTTAGAAATAGGTGAGCTATCTGGCATACAAATAGTACATGGAATTCCAGCTTTTTGAGCAGATAGTGCAACACCTTGGGCATGGTTTCCAGCTGAACTTGCAATGATTCCATGGGCTTTTTCTTCTTCTGTTAGTTTACTGATTTTGTAGTAAGAACCTCTGATTTTAAAACTACCTGTTAATTGAAGGTTTTCTGGTTTTAGATAAATGTTATTATTGGCATGTATATTTGTGGCAGGAATAATATTTGTTTTATGAACGATTTTCTTTAATACGTTTTTGGCATCATATACTTTATCGATTGTTAACATGTTATATCCTCCTAGTAAAATCGTGGTATAATTATACCATGGCTTTGGAGGGATGTAGAATGGATTTAAAACAATTTCAATGCGAATTGAAGACATTGGTGATTTTTCATCGCATTTTAGAAGATAAAACAGTACAACTTGTTCTTAAAACAATTGATGATTCACAATATTATTGTCAATTATGTGCATCAATTTATGACCAAGGAGCTAATTTATCCGATATCATATATAAAATGGTTATGAATGATGAAAATATCTATGTATTAAAAAAAGCAGAAAATAAAAGTATTCCAGGAGTGATGGAACAAAGCTTAAAGCGTGAGTTAAACATTCTTCAAAAGCTTTGTGATTTAAAGAGTGAAGAATTTAGTTTGGGTATGAATATTGAATATCCAACATGGGAAAATACATCATATGACTTAGTAAAAGACTATGAAAAACGTATTATTGATCTTCCTAAAAAAGGATATGGAATCTTTGCGAAGTATTATGTCTTTGGAATTAACTCACAAGGATTATTTCCAATTAAACATCCAGATGCACAATCTTTAAAAGATATGACAGGATATGAGCAACAGCGTTCTTTATTGATTAAAAATACATTGGCTTTATTACAAGGAATGAAAGCAAATAATGCGCTTTTATATGGAGATGCAGGAACAGGAAAGAGTTCAACAATTAAAGCGGTTGTGAATGAATACCATGATCAAGGTCTTCGTTTAATTGAAGTTAAGAAAAAACAAATTGCGCTTCTTCCTTCAATTATTGAAACCATCAGCAACAATCCTCTAAAATTTATTATTTTTATTGATGATTTAAGTTTTTCAAGTAATGATGATGATTATATTGCTCTTAAGAATATTCTTGAAGGATCAACTACATCAAATAAAAATAATATCGTAATTTATGCGACAAGTAATCGTCGTCATTTCATGAAAGAAAACTTCTCAGATCGTGCTGGTGATGAATTACATCGCAATGATACGATTCAAGAAACAATGTCTTTAGCAGCTCGTTTTGGCTTGACAATTACTTTCCAAAAACCAGGTGCAAATTTGTATTTAGATATTGTTAAACAATATGCCAAAGAATATGGCTTAGAATTAAGTGATGATGAATTGAAAGTGAAAGCAGAAGCCTTTGCGATTCGAAACAATGGACGCTCAGCTCGTACGGCTAAACAATTTGTTGAATACGAGAAAATTAATCAATCGATTTTGGACTAGGTGTTAGCATGAAAAAAAGAAGTTTAGCACAAATTACCGCGGATAAAATAAAAGAAGACATTAATAATCGTAAATATTGTCCGGGTGAAAAATTACCAAATGAAAATGTGTTATCAGATCAATACGGCATTTCTCGTTCTACGTTACGTGAAGCTATTCGCATACTTGTAGCGGAAGGTATGTTAGAAGTTCAAAGAGGAAATGGAACGTTTGTTTTATCGCAATTAAATCAAGTAGCTGAAACTACTTTTTCTACGAGTCCAGATATTAAGGTAACTTTAAAAGATTTATATGAAACACGTTTAATATTTGAACCCGAAGCAGCAGCTTTAGCTTGTAAAAGGGCAAGCAATGAAGAAATTAAAGAAATTCTTCGTTTAGGAAATATATGCCAACAAGAAATATTAAAAGGACCTACAAGTATAGCACGTGTCGCATCAGAAACGGCTTTTCATGGAGCTATTATTAAAGCGTGTCATAATGATTTTTTAGTGCAGTTTTTACCGATTGTGAATGAAACCATTGAAAAGACATTTGACTTAAAAATTAATTTAGATGTGATTGCCGAAGATGCGTATAAAGACCATATTATGATTATGAATTTTCTTGAAAAAAGAGACGCCACTGCTTTAAAAAGTGCCGTTACGATTCATTTACATCATGCAGCTTGGACAGAGCAATTATTCTCAAATAGTGATTGACAAAAAGGAAAATCAATATTATACTTGTCATACAAGTTAACCATTAGTTGTTAGACAACTTAGGAGGAAAATATAATGGCTGAAGCAAGAATTTTTTATGAACAAGATTGTAATTTAGGATACTTAGATGGAAAAACAATCGCAATTATTGGATATGGATCACAAGGACATGCCCATGCATTAAACTTAAAAGAATCTGGATGCAATGTAATTGTTGGTTTATATGAAGGATCTAAATCATGGGCTAAAGCAGAAAAACAAGGTTTACAAGTTTATACAGCTGCTGAAGCTGCTAAAAGAGCTGATATCATCATGATCTTAATCAACGATGAAAAACAAGCTGATATGTACAAACAAGACATTGAACCAAACTTGGAAGAAGGAAACATGTTAATGTTTGCGCATGGATTCAATATTCATTATGGATGCATCGTTCCACCAAAGAATGTAGACGTTGCGATGATTGCTCCTAAAGCACCTGGACACACAGTTCGTTCTGAATACCAAGCAGGTAAAGGTACACCTTGTCTAGTTGCAGTAGAACAAGATGCGACTGGTAAAGCTTGGGACTTAGCATTGGCTTATGGTGCTGGTATCGGTGGAGCACGTGCTGGTTTATTGGAAACAACTTTCCGTACAGAAACAGAAACAGACCTTTTCGGTGAACAAGCTGTATTATGTGGTGGTGTTTGTGCATTAATGCAAGCTGGATTTGAAACATTAGTTGAAGCTGGATACGATCCAAGAAATGCTTACTTTGAATGTGTTCATGAAATGAAATTAATCGTTGATTTAATTTATCAATCAGGTTTTGCTGGAATGCGTTACTCAATTTCAAATACTGCTGAATATGGTGACTATATTACAGGACCAAAGATCATTACAGAAGACACTAAGAAAGCTATGAAACAAATCTTATCTGATATCCAAGATGGAACATTTGCTAAAGAATTCTTATTAGATATGTCACCAGCTGGTCGTCAAGTACATTTCAAGGCTATGCGTAAATTAGCTGCTGAACATCCTGCAGAAAAGGTTGGAGCAGAAATTCGTAAGTTATATAGCTGGAACAACGAAGAAGACAAATTAATCAATAACTAATCTATAAAGACATCGAAAGATGTCTTTTTTTTGGTATAATAAATGCATTAGGAGGGCTTTATATGGGATTAATTAAAAAAGCAATGTATTCTGCTTCTAGTGTTTTATCGGATCAATTTAAAGATTATTTTTATTGTGATTCGCTTCCCAATAATGTATTAGTAAGAAAAGGGACTTCCAAAAGAAAAAACGATAATATTATTTCAAATGGATCCATTATAGCTGTAGCCGATGGTCAATGTATGATTATCGTTGATCAAGGACAAGTTGTGGAATTATGTGCGAATCCTGGGGAATATGTATATGACATTTCGAGTGAATCATCATTGTTTTTTGGTGATTTAGACGACAACATTGATGAAATGTATAAAACAATTGAAAGACGCTTTAGCTTTGGAGGCCAAAGTGCAAGAGAACAAAGAGTTTATTATATTAACACGAAAGAATGTGTAGGAAATAAATATGGAACGCCTTCACCCATTCCATTTCGTGTAGTAGATGAAAATATTAATTTAGATATGGATATTTCGATTCGTTGTTTTGGAGAATACAGCTATCGTATTACCAATCCTATTTTGTTTTACACCAATGTATGCGGAAACATTGAACAAGACTATACAAGAGATCGCATTGATGCGCAATTAAAAAGTGAATTACTAACGGCTTTACAACCAGCTTTTGCCAAGATTTCTAATATGGGAATTCGCTATAGTGCTCTTCCTGGTCATACTATGGAATTAGCTGAAGCATTAAATAGTGTACTATCAAAAAAATGGAGTGAATTAAGAGGAGTTGAAATTGTGTCTTTTGGTATCAATAGCATTAAGGCAAGCCAAGAAGATGAAGAAACCATTAAACAACTTCAAAAAAGTGCTACATTCAAAAATGCATCAATGGCCAATGCGCAAATGATGAATTCACAAGCAGAAGCAATCAAAGAAGCTTCGAAGAATCCCAATGGAGCGGGAATGGCTTTTATGGCTATGAATATGGCTCAAAATGCGTATGTGAATCAAAACCAAGATACAACGGATTCTTGGACATGTTCTTGTGGTCAGCTGAATACAAAAGGTAAATTCTGTATGAATTGTGGAAAGCCTAAGCCAGAGACAAAAGGATGGACTTGTCCAAATTGTCA
>NZ_JBJEEX010000114.1:0-5335 GCF_051873495.1 Floccifex sp. | reverse complement strand
TGTAGATGAAAAACTTTGTTTTTTTCATCAAAAGTGATTAAGTCTTGTTTCATTTAACAAATTCCTTAATTTTCAACTGCCTTTTGTGTTTCAGGATCAAAGAAGTGAGATTTATTCATTTCAAAGCCCATTCTTACTTTGGCACCAGGCTTAGTAAAGTCACGAGCGTCTACCTTTGAAACTAATTCAGTATTGCCAACCTTGCAATAAAGTTGTGTCTCAGCACCCAAAAGTTCAGAAACAATAACTTTAGCTTCAACAACTTGCTCTGGGAAGCTTTCCAAGAAAACTTCCTCTGTGTGAACGTCTTCTGGACGAATACCAAAAATTAATTCTTTACCATTGTATCCTTTATCTTTCAAAACTTTTAATTTACCTTCTGGAACTGGAATTTCAAAGTCATGATTTTCCTTGTCGATAATCTTTCCATCCTTCAAGATAACATGAAAGAAGTTCATCGCAGGTGATCCAATAAAGCCAGCTACAAAGACATTTGCAGGCTTGTTATAAACTTCCATTGGCGTACCAACCTGTTGTTGAATACCATCTTTAATAATGACAATTCTATCGGCCAAAGTCATAGCTTCAGTTTGATCGTGAGTAACATAAATAGTAGTTGTCTTTAATTGTTGATGTAATTTAGCAATTTCTGCACGCATTGTAACACGTAATTTAGCGTCCAAGTTTGATAAAGGCTCATCCATTAGGAAGATAGGAGCGTCACGGACAATTGCACGTCCTAAGGCAACACGCTGACGTTGACCACCTGATAAAGCTGCAGGTTTACGTTTCAAATACTGAGAAAGGCCTAAAATTTTAGCAGCTTTTTGTACTTTTTTATCAATTTCTTCTTTAGGAACCTTTCTCAACTTTAACCCGAAGGCCATGTTGTCATAAACAGTCATGTGAGGATATAAAGCATAGTTTTGGAAGACCATCGCAATATCACGATTCTTAGGTGCAACGTTATTCATGACTTTTCCACCAATCTTCAATGTACCTTTGGAAATATCTTCCAAACCAGCGATCATTCTTAAAGTAGTTGACTTACCACAACCAGATGGACCAACAAAGACGATAAATTCTTCATCTTTGATATGCAAATTAAAGTCAGTTACCGAATAATTATCGTTACCTTCATATTTCTTATAAACATGATCTAAATCTACTTTAACCATTTTCTTCTCTACCTCATTTTTCTCAATTACTTAACAGCACCGTTACTCATACCGGCAATAATATTCTTTTGGAAGATCAAGTACACAATTGTAATTGTGATAATTCCAACTACGTATGATGCGAAACTTGGACCATAGTCATTGAAGTATTGACCAGTGTAGTTGTATTGGAACAATGGCAAAGTCCACATCTTTGAATCTCTGTTTAAAATCAACAATGGAAGCATAAAGTCGTTCCAGAACCACATAGCATTAATAATTAATGTGGTTGCGTGCATTGGCTTTAACAATGGGAAGATAATTTTAAAGTAAGCAGTAATCTTGTTAGCACCATCAATTTCAGCAGCTTCATCCAAACTTTCAGGAACACTTTGTTTAATATAGCTGACATAAAGGAATAATGTTTGAGGTACAGCGTAAGTTAAGTACAAGATGATTAGTCCCCACATGTTAGCCAAACCAAGTTTACTCATCATTACTGTAATCGGAATCATAATTACTTGGAAAGGAACAAAGATACCAATGATTAATAAGATGTACATCCAGTTATATGCTGTCTTTTTGGACATATTTCTTGCAATGGAATATGCGGCCATTGGTACAAAAATCATTACCAAAACAATAGATAAAACTGTAATGATAATTGAATTACCGAAATAATTCATTACTCCATCGGCAAATAATCTTTGGAAGTTTGCAGTGGTCCAAGGATTAGGCCATGCAAAGAAATGTTCCATGATTTGTTTAGTTGTCTTAAATGAACTTAAAAATGTGTAAAGCAATGGGATTAAAATTAACATTCCACCGACAATCAGTAAAGCATAATCCCAAAATTTCTTTGATTTGTTTTCTTTTTCCATTTTGTATACTCCTCTTATTCAACGGCATACTTATTAGAAATTTTGATTTGGATAAATGAAACAATTGCAATCAAAAGGAATAATACAATCGCAATCGCGTTAGCATAACCAAATGAGTTATTGTTAAAGGCATAGTTGTAAACCAACAAACCTAATGAAGTAGTTGAGTTGTTTGGTCCACCAGCCGTCATTGCAAAGATTTGGTCGAAAGCAGTTAAACCTGATTTAAGAGCTAAGATAAAGACCATTGAAATACTTGGCAACATGTAAGGAAGTTCAATCTTCCAAAAGATTTGACGACTATTAGCACCATCGACTTCAGCAGCTTCTTTGATTTCATCTGGAATACTTTGTAAACCAGCTAAGAAAATAATGATCGGCATAGCTACACCTTGCCAGAGGAGGACGAAAATTGTAGCAATTATTGCTCCAGTGTCGGTACCTAATAAACTCGTTTGCAACCATGAAATATGAAGTGCATTACCAATTGCTGGTAAACCATAGTTGAAAACTTGTTTAAAAATCAAAGCGACTGTCAAACCTGACAAAACAGCTGGGAAGAAGAACCATGCTCTAAAAAAGGTTTGGCCTTTAATTTTAGAATTTAAAGCACGAGCTACCAGAATTCCGATAACGATTTCACCCACAATAAGGCAAATTGTTAATATTAAAGTAAAGCCAATCGACTTAGCAAAATTCTGATCCATAAACAATAACTTGTAATTGTTCAAACCCACAAATTTATAATTGTAAGTTAAACCAGTCCAATTAGTAAAACTGTAAAACGCACCTTGAACTAATGGAAAGTAGAAGAAGATGAGTTGCAGAATAATTGGGACGATTAAAAATAGCCAACCCCAATATTTTTCAATAAAATTTTTCGATTTCATTTTTGCATCCCCCTAATTAGAAGCCTTCATTGGGTTAAAGAACGTATTCATATCATTAACCATTTGTTGCTCATTACCTGTCATTAAGTAACTTGCAGTTAAATTAAAGAAATCATTTTCACTAGTCCAATCTTGAGCAAGCCAGACCATATCGTGTTTTGTAAACGCCAAGCTTGATAAACCACCTAATTGAGAATCAAACCCCTTTTGTTTAACTCCTTTAACCGCAACAGGACTTCCATCAACGTCATAATATTTCTGCATAGCAGCAGGTGTTGTCATATAAGCAACAAATTTTTCAGCGGCTTTCTTATGCTTACTCTTTGAAGAAATTGATAAAGCTAAGTCACCTGAACCAACTGTCATTTCATGACCTGCTTTAGCAGCTGGAAAAGCAAAAGTTCTAACTTCAAATTTAGGTTTTTGTTGATTAATCATTGGTAAAGCCCAAGAACCATTTGGCATAATTAGACTTTGACCATTTGCAAATGAAACAACTGCGTCATTGTAACTAGCACCACGCCAGTTGTTTTGAGCATTTTCACGCAATAAATTTAAACGCGTAAAGTCTTTTTGAATATACGGATTATTGACCTTAATTCCATTTGGAGCTGAGAATCTGAGCAACTTGTTAGCTTGTTTTGCACCACCAGTTACAGTTGCAAGAGATAATTGATGATAACCATTCAAAGTCCATGGTTCAGTTCCAGCTACTGCAAATGGTGCTTTGCCACTAGCTTTGATTTTCTTAACGGCTTGTTTGAATTGATACCAAGTTTTTGGTGGCTTAATACCTAACTTCTTAAATTCAGTAGCGTTATAGAAGAAGCCATAGACATTTGCACTAAGTGGTGCATTATAGATTTTGCCGTTAACTTTGAATGAATCCGCATAATTATTCTTAATGTTTTTAATATATGGTGCATGAGTCATATCTTCAAAGTAACCAGCTTTAGCCCACTCTTGAAAATCAATATTTTGTGGGTAAATATTAATAACATCAGGAACATCACCAGATAAAATTCTAGTTTTCAGTACCGTACCAGCATTTGGTACATCTACTTCTTTTACATGAATGTCGGGATTCTTTTTTTCGAAATCCTTAATAATTGATTTTAAAGTACTCGACATTTCCTTCTTTTGGTTGAAATACTCAATAGTAACTTTTTTACCAGAATTACTATCTTGCTTTCCACAAGCTGAAAGACTTACAGCTGTTACAATAGCAGCTCCGATAAGAGCAGCCTTTTTCAGCCATCCTTTCATAAAAATCACTCCTCAACTATTAAATTCTCTTCTGAGCCTTCTTTAAGCGCTTTCATTATTTACATTCATTATTATTGCCTATTTAAATACAACAAACCATAGTATTTTAATTAGCATTATTGTCATTTTGTTCAATAATCATTTTGACATGTTAAATATAATGATTATCATATTGTCGCCATTCTGTAAGAATGATAAAATACATGTTAACATGTAAAAATATGATATTTTTTTCATAGGGGAATAAAAATGAAGGGTGAATACAAAACCTTAAATGATATTAGCCTGGAAAGTAACGTCCTATTTTTCGGCAAGGAAAGTTGCTTACCTAATTACTACTTCACAGGAAATAATGTGCGAAAGAATTACGTTATTCATTATATACTTAAAGGGAAAGGCGTTTTTTCCTCTGCAAATCATGAAGCAGTTCAACTTAAAGCTGGAGACATATTTATTCTGCCTAAGGGGGTTCCCTGTTTTTATCAAGCAGACGGTAAGGAACCCTGGACATACTTTTGGATTGGATTATCTGGCTTAAAAATTGCCACAATGCTATCAGGCTCTATTTTGTCTTCAAAGCATTACTTAAGGCAGGTCGAAGATTCTAATTTTTGCAAAAGCTTAAATAAACTATTTGAAGCAGTTCATAATCCCAATGTGCTAACTAATGACTTACTAACAGAATCCCTAATTTATCAAACTTTTTATTATCTTGACACAGAATATCCCGTTAAGAAGAAAAAGCAACATATTGCTAATTCAGAACAATTAAAAATAGCATCCAAATATCTGCATGATAATTATGATGATCATAGTTGTTCAATAGCATCTCTATGTAATAAACTCGATGTTTCTCGCAGCTACTTATATAATCTTTTCAAAAATGGTTTTAATACTTCACCGCAAAAATTTTTAATAAAAATTCGTATGGAAGAAGCTAAAAATAGATTAAAAGATAGTCCAAGCTCCATTCGACAAATTGCTGAAGCAGTAGGTTATATTGATGAATTTACTTTTTCTAAGGCTTTTAAGAAATATTCTGGTTTTAGTCCTAAAATTTTTCGCCAAATGAATACTAAATAAAGTAAAAAGATGATTGCCCAACAAAGCAATCATCTTTTTCATCTATTCAAATTTCCAA
>NZ_JBJEEX010000113.1:0-27791 GCF_051873495.1 Floccifex sp. | reverse complement strand
AAAAGTATATTCTAAATGACTATTAGATGAGTCAATTAGAATATACCAGGAATACTATGAACTTAGAACAAGAAATTAATAGAAGAAGAACATTTGCGATTATTTCTCACCCGGATGCCGGAAAAACAACTTTAACAGAAAAGTTTCTATTATATGGTGGAGCTATTCAATTAGCTGGGGCCGTAAAAGGAAAGAAAAATTCAAAACATGCTGTAAGTGACTGGATGGAAATTGAAAAACAAAGAGGGATTTCTGTTACTAGCTCCGTTATGCAGTTTGAATACAATAATTATTGTATCAATATTTTGGATACTCCAGGACACCAGGACTTTTCTGAAGATACATATCGTACTTTAATGGCCGCTGATAGTGCGGTTATGGTTATTGATGCGAGTCGAGGAATTGAACCTCAAACACGTAAATTGTTTAAAGTATGTGCGATGAGACACATTCCTATTTTTACTTTTATCAATAAAATGGACCGTGAAGCTAAGAATCCATTTGATTTAATGGAAGAATTAGAAACAGAATTTGGAATTGGTACATATCCGGTTAACTGGCCAATTGGTTCAGGAAATCGTTTTAAAGGGGTATATGATCGTAATAAAAAACATATTTTAGCTTTTGACAACAGTGAAAGAGGAAAACGTAAAGCAGAGAAAATTGAAGTTTCATTAGATGATCCTGAACAATTATATGCTTTATTAGGAGAAGAATTAACGGATCAATTGATTGAAGATGTAGAATTATTAGATGGAGCAAGTTATGAATTTGATTTAGATCAAGTGCATCATGGACAATTAACACCTGTGTTTTTTGGGTCTGCATTAACAAACTTTGGAGTTGAACCATTTCTTCAAAATTTCCTTGAAATGACACCATCACCATTGGCAAGAAAAGCCCAAGATGAAATTGTCGATCCAGTTAATTCAGGATTCAGTGCTTTTGTGTTTAAAATTCAAGCAAATATGAATAAAAACCATCGTGATCGTATTGCGTTTATGAGAATTTGTTCAGGTAAATTTGATAAAGACATGAGCGTATATCATGTTCAAAGAAATAAAACCATGAAATTATCACAACCTCAACAAATGATGGCCCAAGAACGTGAGGTCATTGATGAAGCGTATGCAGGAGATATCATTGGGGTATTTGATCCAGGTATTTTCTCTATTGGAGATACCGTATGTGATCCTAAAATGAAAATTAAATACGACAGCATTCCAACTTTTGCGCCAGAGCATTTTGAATTGGTAATTCAAAAAGATACGTTGAAGCGAAAACAATTCGTAAAGGGTGTTACTCAAATTGCTCAAGAAGGAGCTATTCAAATTTATCAAGAACCTTCTACCGGAGTTGAAAAAGTATATGTTGGAGTTGTTGGTGTGCTTCAATTTGAGGTATTGGAACATCGATTAAAACAAGAATACAATGTTGAAATTGTTAGAGAACCACTTCCTTATCAATATGTTCGTTGGATTCAAAATGAAGAAATTGATATTAAGTCATTAAAAATTTCATTAGATGCGAAGTTGTTACAGGACTTTAGAGGAAATTATTTAATTTTATTTAATAGTATGTATACAATTAAGAGCATAATGGATAGAAATCCAGAATTGATTTTAAGTGAGGTTAATACGAAATAAAAAAACTTAGCACTTATAAGTTGACAGTGCCAAACAGCGGTGATAAAATTAGCACGTAATATAAAAGAGTGCTAATTTTTTTATTTTCAAAGGAGCTGATATATATGGCACAAAAGGAATTTAAGACAGAATCAAAGCGTATTTTAGATTTGATGATTAATTCAATTTATACTCACAAAGAAATTTTCTTACGTGAATTGATTTCAAATGCTTCAGATGCGATTGATAAATATTATTTCACAAATGAAGGACACGTTGATTCAAATGAATTAGGAATTCGAATTGACTTAAATAAAGAAGATCGTACAATTACAATTTCTGATACAGGTATTGGTATGAATGAACAAGATTTAGATGACAATTTAGGAACAATTGCTCAATCTGGTTCATTAGCTTTTAAAGAAGAATTAGAAAAACAAGAAAAGAACGATGAAGATATTGATATCATTGGTCAATTTGGTGTTGGATTCTATTCGGCTTTCATGGTCGCTAAAGAAATTACGGTTACATCTAAGAAAGATGGATTTGATGCATGTCAATGGACAAGTGATGGTGTAAATGGATATGAAATTAATCCAGGTCAAAGAGATACACATGGAACAACAATTGTATTGTCATTAAAAGAGGATACAGACCAAGATGATTATTCTCAATATTTAGAAACTTATAAGATTAAAGATTTAATTAAGAAATATTCAGATTACATTCGTTATCCAATTCACATGTTAGTTGAAACAACAAAAATGAAAGAAGGAACTGAGGATAGTGAAAATCCAGAATATGAAACAATTCAAGAAGATCAAGTCTTAAATTCAATGGTTCCATTATGGAAACGTAATAAATCACAAATTACACAAGAAGAATATAATCAATTTTATAAAGATCATTTCTATGATTACTCTGATCCTTTTAGAACAATTCACTTTAATGTAGAAGGAAACGTAAGCTTTAATGCTTTGTTGTATATTCCAAGTCGAGTTCCACAAGGATTTTATAATGCGGATTATAAACGTGGATTACAATTATATTGCCGTGGTGTATTCATTATGGATCATACTGAAGAATTATTACCAGATTATTTACGCTTTGTGAAAGGGTTAGTTGATTCACAAGATTTATCATTAAACATTTCGCGTGAATTGTTGCAACACGATCATCAATTAAAAGTAATTGCTGGACGTATTGAAAAGAAAATTTTATCTGAATTAACAAATATGTTAACAAAAGAACGTGATCAATATGAAATTTTCTGGAATAACTTTGGTATTAACTTGAAATTTGGTTGCTACAACAATTATGGAAGAGATAAAGATAAGCTACAAGACTTATTATTGTTCCATTCATCAAATGAAAATAAATTAGTAACTTTAAATGAATATGTACAACGTATGAAAGAAGACCAAAAAGATATTTATTATGTATCGGGTACAGATTTAGAGTTAATGGATAAATTGCCAGTTGTACAAACACTAAAATCAAAAGGATATGAAGTTTTATATTTAACAGAAAACGTTGATGAATTCGTAATGCAATCATTAATGAATTATCGCGAAAAAGGATTTAAGAACGCAGCTCAAGGTGACTTAGACTTAGATTCTGATGAAGAAAAAGAAGCATTAAATAAAACTTCAGAAGAAAATAAAGAATTATTAGACTTTATGAAAGAAAGTTTACCAGAAGTATCAGAAGTTCGTTTATCTTCTCGATTGATTGATGATCCAGTATGTTTAAGTGCAGGTGAAGGTGTGTCATTTGAAATGGAACGTGTATTTAACAATATGCCAGACAATCCTATGCCAATTAAAGCAGAACGTATTTTGGAAATTAATCCAAATCATCCAATTTTCGAAAAATTAAAGAGTTTATATGAAACAGACAAAGATAAAGTTAAAGAAGTGGCTGATGTATTATATAGCCAAGCTTGTTTAATTGAAGGATTTGCGATTAGTGATCCAATTTCATATTCAAGAAAAATCTGTGAATTATTAGTAAAATAGAGTTCAGCAATTGAACTCTTTTTTTTTAATGCTACAATGTATGACGAGGAGAATTTATATGAAAGTTTTAGATATGCATTGTGATACGATTCTATCTTTACTTGATTCAGAAGATCGTCACGAAAATGTTTCACTTTATAAAAATAAATGTTCAATTGATATTGAAAAAATGAAGAAAGGAAATTATCTTCTTCAAAATTTTGCTTTATTCACAGATCAAAAGAAAAATGAAATAGCAGAACACGAAACGATGCGATTATATGATATGTATTGTCGAATGCTTGAACAAAATAGTCAATACATTGCACCTGTATATTGTTATGAAGATATTTTAAAAAATGAAAAAGAAGGTAAAATTTCATCTTTATTAACACTTGAAGATGGTGGTGTTGTTTTTAATGATTTAGCAATGCTAAGAAATTATTATCGTATGGGTGTTCGTATGATTGCCTTAACATGGAATTATGAAAATGGAATTGGATATCCTAATTTATTGATGAACCCTGATTTTTTAGATTCGAATGTACCTAATTTACTTCAAAGAGTAGACAGTGTTAATGGATTAACGCCATTTGGAATGGAATATATAGCTGAAATGGAAAAACTAGGAATGATTATTGATGTTTCACATTTAAATGATGCGGGATTCTGGGATGTATACGATCATACTACTAAACCATTCGTCGCATCTCATTCCAATGCACGAGCTATGTGTCCGGTTGCTCGTAATTTATCAGATGATATGATTTTAGCTTTGAAAGAAAGAGGAGGAGTAATGGGATTGAATTTCTGTGGTGATTTCCTTGAACTTCATGATAAACCTAATGGACCAAGTCGAATTGAAGCTATGGTAGACCAAATTAAATATATTAAAGATTTAGCTGGAATTGATGTTATCGCTTTAGGAACAGATTTTGACGGCATCAATTGTGAATGTGAAATTGGGGATGCATCGCAAATGCCATTACTAGAACAAGCGCTATACGATGCGAATTTTACTAACGAAGAAGTTGAAAAGATATTTTACAAAAATGCTCTTCGTGTTTATTCAGAGGTTTTAAAATGAGTAAATTGCTAAAATTTAAGAAGTCGCTGACAGCTTCAAGAATCATTATTTTTGGATTTCTTTTTGTGATTTTAACAGGAACGCTGTTATTGATGCTTCCTATTTCTTCAACAAACGGTGTTTCATTTCTGGATGCACTATTTACTGCTACAAGTGCAACATGTGTTACTGGATTGGTAGTTAATAATACAGCAACGGCATGGACAATGTTTGGACACTTTGTCATCATGTGCTTGATTCAAATTGGTGGTATGGGAGTTATCACATTGGCTATATTAATTGGGATTGTATCTGGCAAAAAAATAGGAATTACCTCACGTTCTTTAATGCAAGAATCTGTATCGGCTCCATATGTAGGTGGAATTATTCGATATTCTAAATTTTTTGTGAAAGGTATCTTTGTGATTGAATTCATTGGAATGATCCTACTTTGTTTTCAGTTTATTCCTGATTATGGTGTTTTAAAAGGAATATGGTATGCTCTTTTCCATTCTGTATCGGCTTTCTGTAATGCGGGGTTTGATATAATTTCTACACCTAATACGCCTTCTTCATTAAGCATGTATGCATACAATCCATTAATAAACATTGTGATTTGTTTGTTAATTATAATTGGTGGAATTGGCTTTATCACATGGAGAGATTTTCAAAGTCATAAGTTTAAATTTTCAAAATATTCGTTACAATCAAAACTTGTTTTAACGACAACAGCGATATTATTGGTTGCTCCTTTTTTATTTTTCTTTTTCCATGAATTTAAAGATTTAACAGTTGGACAACGATTTTGGGTTTCCATGTTTCAATCTGTAACGCTTCGTACAGCAGGATTTAATACTGTCGACTTTAATGGAATGAGTGAAGCGAGTCGTTTGATTATGATCATTATGATGCTTATTGGAGGGGCAACAGGCTCGACTGCTGGAGGAATGAAAGTCACAACATTTTCAATCGTTGTTTTAGCTAGTTTTGCGATTTTCTTTAAACGACATGATGTTACCGTCTTTAAACGTCGTATTATTGATGAAATTGTACTAAATGCTCTTGCGATTTTTATGATGTATTTATTTTTATTTTTAACAGGTGGAATCGCAATCAGTGTTATTGAAAATTTACCAATATTAGATTGCCTGTTTGAAAGTGCATCGGCTGTGGGTACTGTTGGTTTGTCAATGGGAATTACAGCTTCTTTATCAAGTGCAAGTCATATTATTTTGATTATTTTGATGTATTTAGGAAGAGTAGGAGGATTAACTTTCATTTATGCGACAGTTTCAAAAGTTAAATCATATTCTAAGCTTCCACAAGAAAAGGTAACTGTTGGTTAATATGGATTTAGTAAGTGAATTATCGCTTTATGAGCCGTACAATGAACAAGAACAAAAAGACAAGAAAATTATATTGTCTTGTTTAAAAAATCAAAATGATATTTTTTATAGAACAAATGAATTGTGTCATATTACTAGCAGTGCCTGGGTTGTGAATGAACATAGGAATAAAGTTTTAATGGCTTATCACAATATTTATGATTCATGGGCATGGCTAGGTGGTCATAACGATGGCAATGAAAATTGTCTAGAAGTCGCAATTAAAGAAGTTAAAGAAGAAAGTGGATTGAAATCGGTTGAACCCTTAAGAAATGAAATATTTTCTATTGAGGTACTAACAGTTGATGGACATTTAAAAAATAATCAATATGTTTCTAGTCACCTTCATTTAAATATAACTTATTTACTACAAGCAAGTGAATCGCAAAAACTTCAGTGTAATCCTTGTGAGAATAAAGATGTGCGATGGTTTTCTTTAGAAGATGTTTTGACTTGTTCAAATGAACAATGGATGATCGAGCGTGTTTATACTAAATTAAATAATAAATTGAGAATCATAAATCAATAGATGTGATTCTCTTTTTTTGTGATATGATGACAATATAAAGTGAGGAAAACATATGAAAGCACAAGATATGAGTCAAGAACAATTGGCTCGCTATATTGACTATAGTGTATTGAAACCTGAATATACACTCGATGAAATTTATGATTTGTGTAAAAAAGGAGTTGAATTAGGCGTTGCACAAATTTGTATCAATCCAGCTTATATGGATTTATGTGCACCGCTAGTGAAAGGAACAAAAACTAAACTAGGACCAACGTGTGATTTTCCATTTGGGACAAGTTCGCTTGCTTCTAAGGTTGCTCAAGCAAAAATCGTATTAGAATATGAAGATGTGGGAGAAGTGGATATGGTTTGCAATTATGGGTTAATACGATCTGGTAAATATGATCAAGTCACAAAAGAAATTCAAGCTGTAGCAGATGTATGTCACAAAAAGAATAAAGAATTAAAAGTGATCATTGAAACAGATGCACTAACTGAACAAGAAATTCGCAAGGCATGTCATGCCGTTATAAATGGAAATGCCGATTGGATTAAGACAAGTACAGGCTTTTTAACGGGGCATGAAAATGTTGGAGCTACGAATGAAGTAATTCAAATAATGATGGATGAAGTTCAAGGAAAAATTAAAGTGAAAGGAAGCGGTTGTATTCGAACACGCGAGCATTTTTTAGAATTAATTGACCTGGGAATACAACGATTAGGTGTGAATTGCGTTTCTGTACCTAAAATTTTAAATTTATGAAATATATTATAATAGGAGATTCCAATACATATAGATTTGATCCATCGGATTATTTAGGAAGAAGATATGCTAAAGTTTGGACAGATTACTTAAATATCGAAGGATGTACTTTTGAAAATGCAGGCGTAAATGGGCAACGCGTTTTTGATATCGTAAATTTCATTCCAAATGCATATGATTCCGTATTTATAATGCTAGGAACTAATGATATTTTACAAAATTTTAGTGTCAGTACAATCATAAAAGAAATGAAAGATTTTTTGTCAAATGTGAATGGGAAAGCAGTAATTATTTGTCCTGTAATTATTGAAATGAAAGAATTTAAAGAAAAATGCATTGCATTAAATGATCTATATCAGAAATTGGGAGTACCTTGTATTCCAAGTATAAAAGTAGATATGGCATATGATGGTATTCATTTCAGTCAAAAGGGGCATGAACAATTTGGAATATATATAAATGAGGAAATAAAAAAGCTCTTACATAAGTAAGAGCTAATTTTTTTAAATGGTCCGGGTGACAGGACTCGAACCTGCACGCTTTAGGCACTAGATCCTAAGTCTAGCGTGTCTGCCAATTTCACCACACCCGGATGCCTAATAATTATATCACAAATTAAAAGGGATGCAAGCATTAATGTAAAATTGTTGGTGCACAAATCATTTCGATTTCATCTTCAAGATATTCTTGCAGCTTCTTTAGCAAATCAGAAGTGATTTCGACACCTTCAATTGTTTTAGGTAGACTATTTGGATCTACTACAAATTCAACACGAGGAATGGCAGGTAGTTCACTTCCATGTTCTTGTGCAATTTTTTCAATTTGTTTTATGATTGGCTCAGCCAATTCTTTAATTAATTCATCTTCAGTCATGCTTAAATTATAGTTAAAAAACAAATTGTTTTCAATAATTAAGCACTATCCCTTCAAATTTTTTTATTTTTTTGTATAATATATTCTAAGGGGGAATCAAAGTGAAAAGAGCTGGAAGAAAAAAGCAAGAATATGAAGAAATAGATGATTTCGCCAAAGCACTACTTGATAAGAAGACCGAAATGGCTATATATAAAGATTTAGAAGAAGATGCGAGTCCTAAACCAATGTCGGAATTGGAACGATTAAAAAAAGAAGAAACAATGTCATCAGCATTGGACATGCTTCGTAAAGAGCGAGGACAAAAAACAATTCAAGAAGAAGAAAAAGAGTATTCTTTAAAAGAAGAATTAGACAAAACATTGGATCCAAAATTAACGGAAAATTTGTTTAAAAAAGATGAGGATGCTTCTTTAAAGGCAGTTCAAGATATTTTGAATTCAGATGTAAATAATCAAGTTGAAGAAAAAATAAAAGAACAGGAAGAACCTGAAAAAGAAGAAGTTGTAAAACAAGATGAAGATAAACCAAAAGAAAAAAAGAAAAGTAGAATTTCAAAAACAACCAAAATCATTATGTGTTTAGTTGTTTTAGGTGTTTGTCTGATGGGAGGATATGCTTATAAAATTTATGTATATGATCCTCAAAATGTTGCTTCCCAAGAACAAATTGATGCCTATAATCGTTTAGTAGATTATGCTGATGAATTTGATATGATGTCTGATTCAGAAAAACTTGAGTTGCTTGATATGCAAGATGATTATGATGGGTTATTAGATAAACAAAAAGATGAATTGAATGCTTATTTTAAAGATAAAGACCATGTTGGAAAAACATATACAAGTTTGATTTCTGAACTTGAAAAGTTAAAACAAGAATTAGAAGATGAATCGAATGAGGGATACCAGTCTTTAAAAGCATATTTAGAAGCATGGGACAGTTACAGTGATGAACAAAAATTAGGTGTTATCAACTATAAAGCAACATATGATGATTTAAATTCTGTTCTTCAAAAGAAAATTGATGATGTTGCTCGTACTTATTGTACAAAATCATATACTTCATTGTATTCAGAATACTTCGAAATCTTAAAACAAAGAAATGAAGCTCAAATTGCTTCTTTACAAGAACAATTAGATAGTGAAAAGGCAAATCTTCAAGAATTGGAAACATATGCAGATTCATTAGAATCTGATTTGGCATATGCGAAAACAAATAATTTGGATGTAGCTGATATCCAAAGTCAAATTGATACGAATAATAGTGTGATTACGCAAACGCAACAAACAATTAATTCATTGCAATCACAGATTGATTCGTTAAAAGCTCAAATTCAAGAATAAGGATTGTATGATACAATCCTTTATGCCGACTTAGCACAGTTGGTAGTGCAACGCACTCGTAACGCGTAGGTCGTAGGTTCAAGTCCTATAGTCGGCACCATTGTTTATAAACCAATGAATATATCATTGGTTTTTTTATTATAGTTATGTTAAAATTGATACATGAATATATTATTGTCAATAAATGAAAAGTTTTTATCTTTAACAAAAAATTGTATTTCTTCCATGATTCGTTTTGATGAAGATTTTGATTTTTATATTTTACACCATGATATTTCTTTAGAAAGTCAACAAGATATGATGGCAACATTTCCAAACCAACGTTTTCATTTTATTTATGTGGATGAATCAACATTTTCATCGTTTCCTATATCGAATCGTTATCCATTAGAAATTTATTATCGCTTATTTGCCTCTGATTTATTGCCTCAGGATCTTGATCGAATTTTATATATGGATGTTGACATTGTTGTAATTCAGTCTTTAAAAGAATTATATGATACGGATTTTGAGGGAAATGCGTATTGTGCTTGTACCCATGTGGATGTAATGATGACAAAAATCAATTCTAAACGATTAAAAATGGAAGAAACAAATCCATATATTAATACTGGTGTTTTGTTAATGAATTTAGAAATGTTACGAAAGATTGTAAATAGGGAACATATTTTATCATTCGTTGAACAAAATAAAAATAGAATGATTTTATTTGATCAAGATGTATTAAGTGCTTTATATGGAGATAAAACAAAGTTATTGGATTATCGTTATTATAATTTAAGTGATCGCATGGTGAATGTGTATAATATGAAGCATCCAACCGAAAAAATTGATTTAGATTGGATACGTGAACATAGTGTTATTATCCATTATTGCGGTAGAAATAAACCTTGGTCAGATCGTTATAAAGGAAATTTAGGAATATTTTATAAAGAATTAATGGATTAATTGTCTCTTTTGTGTTAAAACTCCAATAAGGGGTTTTTTTTATGTTACATTTTAAAAGTAGATTTTCTTCATTAAGTGAAGAAGAAAAATTAATTTTTGTCAGTTTCTTTTTACTTTTTATGAATATTTTTATTCATGCTATTTGTATAGTGGGAATTGTTATATACGCATATCGAAAAAAAGAATTAAAAGCTGATGTTAAAAAAATGCCAGGTGCTAAGTATTTGTTATTGCTTACTGCACTTTCTTTTGTTGTAAGTGTTTTCTACAAAAATTTATATGGAATTGGAATAGCTATAGGTTTATTCTTTGTGTTTTTATATATTTCTTTTGTACGTCAGCATTTAAATAAAAACTTATTTGGGTTAATTATTGAAATGATGATTTGGATGTCTTTGTTTATTAATTTAGTCGGATTAGCACAATTTTGGAATATCTCGCGAATAAATGATTATTCATTCTTTACTTTTCATATATTTAATTCTCCGAAAAGAAGGATTTCATCAACATTTTTAAATGCGAATTATTATGCAATGATGTTAGAGTTTTTGATTACTTGTTGTATGTTCAGATTTGTGCAAGTAAAAAAATGGAAAGAAAAGGCAATCTATGTAGTTATAGGATTATTTGATTTTTTTATGTTGTATTTAACGGGATGTAGAGCAGCTCTTCTTCCATTTGTCGTGATGGTACCTGTATTTCTTTTCTTTTCAAAAGAATATAAATGGTCTATTTTATCTATTATTTGTATAGTGCTTGCCATTGGCATTATAATTTATGATCCATCTTTGATTCCAAGAGTAGATGATTTAAAAACAGTGGGTTCTCGTTTTAAAATATGGTCATGTGCCTGGATGGCAATTAAAGACCATCCTATTTTTGGGCTAGGTCCATTTGGTTATTCAGTTGCTTATAAAATATATAACGGACACGTAGCACCTCATGCTCATAATATATATATCGATTCTGTGTTGTCATATGGAATTGTGGGAGTCATTTTAATTGGTTTGGCTATTAAACAAATAGGAAAAGATTGTTTGCGATTATATAAATGGAAAGAAAATGAAGAATATTTTGCGCTTTGCGTTGCGACAATTATAATTGTTTTGATTCATGGAATAATGGATGTCACATTAATGAATTTATGTACGGGAGTATTTATTCTGTTGATGATGAATTTAAGTGTTTTAAAAGAAGAAAATGTTTGATAAAATGAATTAGGCAGACAGTAGAAAGAACAGTTATGAAATGCATTCTATGTGTTTGTCTTTTTTTGTCTTCAATTGTAAGTCCACAAGCTAAAACACTACATGAACAATATCTTAAAATTCAAGAAGACTTAAAAAAACTAAAAAAAGAAGAAATAAAATATGTTGATAGTCTAAAGTGGAATGAAGAAACACTTGATCTGCTTGAACAAAAATTTGATGGATATAAAATTTATTTAAACATGATGCAATGTGATGTGGAAGTGGAAATTGAATCCTTGGATGATGACTATGACTTATATGTTTCGCTATCTAAAAAGAATAAAAAATATAAAAAAGAAATTGAAAGTATACGAGCTAAAATACAACACAATAAAGAACAATTGGATTTGATTGAACAAAAACAACTTGAATTGTTCATTAATAACGATGATTTAGAACTAAATGATCAAGGTAATCCTAATGATCAAGCAAAAATTCAAGGGAATAAGAATTTGCCTGTTTTTGGCTCTATTCAAAACACGGTAGACTCTAAATATGCTTGTTTGACATATAAAGAAATAGAAAGCACAAGTACCTATTTTGAACATCCTCTTCCCAATAGTAGAGTGAGTGCAGGAACATGGGCCTATCCGAATGGTAAGATGCATCTAGGAATTGATTTTGCCTGTGATATGTATTCTAAAGTATTTGCACCGGCAAATGGCTTGGTTTTATATGCGGATGCTCCTGTTAAAGATGATAATGGATATATAGGTAATATGTGTGGTTGGCCATATGGAGGAGGAAATACCATATGTATGGTTGTATCGGTAAATAATCAATTATATGGTATATCTTTTAATCATTTATCAAGTCAAATTTATGTTGTAGCAGGTCAATTAGTATCTCAAAACGATGTTATTGCTTTGAGTGGCAATAGTGGGAATTCTTCAGGACCTCATTGTCATATTGAATGTTTTGAATTAAACTGTACGTTAGAACAAATTGTTGTTTATTTTCAACAAACTGCTGATTTTTCTTTTGGGACAGGTTGGAGTGAACCGGCTACTTGTTCTCAATATGCTTGTCGTATTCAACCGGAAACTATATGGGGGTAATTATGAATTTATTTCTTGAACGAATCGCAAATTATATTCCTGATGAAATGAATGAATTTATGGAATCTTTGAATCGCAAAATGTATCAAGGACTTCGTATTAATTTAAAAAAAATTAATCAAGATGATTTTGAAAGTCGTTTTTCACTGATTGATAAACCATCTTTATTTTGTAAAGAAGGATATTATGTTTCACGAAATTTAGGAAATCATCCATATCATATTTGTGGTCTATATTATCTACAAGAGCCTAGTGCAATGGGTGTTGTTGAAGCTTTAGATGTACAACCTGATGATATTGTTTTAGATTTATGTGCCGCTCCGGGAGGAAAAAGTACCCAAATTGCTTCTAAATTAAAAGATGGCTTTTTGATATCGAATGAAATTGATAAAAAGAGATGTCAAATTTTATTATCTAACATGGAACGAATGGGAATTATGAATATGGCCATTACTAATTCATCGGTTGATAAAATTGCTGTAGAATTTCCGAATTGCTTTGATAAAGTTGTTGTTGATGCACCTTGTTCAGGTGAAGGAATGATGAAAAAACATAATTTGGCTAAGGAAGAATGGTCGGTTGAAAATATTGAATACTGTGCAGCTCGTCAAAAAGAAATTTTAAATGAAGCATATAAAGTATTAAAAAAAGATGGAATTTTAGTGTATTCAACTTGTACATATGCCAAAGAAGAAAATGAAGATGTTATTGCTTGGTTTTTAAAAGAACATGAAGATTTAGAATTAATGGATATTAATCTTTCTTTTGGTAGAAGTGGACTATCTATGGAAGAGTTTGATAGTACAAAAGTGCGTCGTATTTTTCCAATGGATAAAGGGGAAGGACATTTTATTGCCAAGATTCGTAAAACACAAGGAAGTTCTAATTCGCTACCAACGATAAAAAACAATAAAATTGACGATATTTCTAAAAAATTTTTAAAGGATCAGTTATATGAATTGTATCCTTATTACAATGTGATTGATGGTTCTCTATATTGTATGAATCGAGAATTTGTGAAATTTAAAAAAGTAAAATGCATTCGTCAAGGACTATATTGTGGTGACTTGATAAAAAATCGTTTTGAGCCTTCGCATGCTTTTTATATGACATACGATTTTAAAAATTTAAAACATAAAGTAGACGTGACATTTGACCAAATGAATGTTTTTATGCATGGCAATGTGATTCAATGTCCATGCGATAGAGGATATACTGCGGTATGTTATGATGGATTTCCGTTTGGTTTTGGCAAAAGTGATGGAAATGTAATTAAAAATAAAATTCCTAAAGGATTACGATTGATGGAGGGCTCTTCTTTATATGGAAAAGAATGAAATTTATAAATATGCGCAATTGGTTTTTGGAAGTATATTGTTTGCGTTAAGTGTTAATATGTTTGTAACACCTAACAGCATTAATACAGGGGGGATAGTAGGGATTGCTCAGTTATTTGATTATTATATTCCTCATAGTGCTTCGTTTGATTTAACAGGAATTATGAATGCGATTTTAAATATTCCTCTTTTTATACTAGCAGTTCGAACGATTTCAAAGCGGTTTTGTATTAAAACCTTGATAAGTGTTATGGTGCAAACTTTGACTTTATCACTTCTTCCTAAAGTGGCTTCTCCAGTAATGGAAGATTTATTGTCGAATTGTTTAATTGGAGCAATTATGGGAGGAATTGGAATTGGCTTTTGTTTAAGAAGCTCAGGATGTGCTGGAGGAATGGATATTCTAGGTGTGTATTTTTCCAAAACAAGACCAGGTTTTTCTGTAGGAAAGCTTTCTATTATGTTGAATGCAGTATTGTTTACGTTCTGCGCTTTTGAATGGAGTTTGGAAAGTAGTTTGTATTCCATTATTTATGTTGCGGTTATGTATTTTGTATGTGATCGAATTCATTATCAAAATATAAATATTGCGGCAACAATTTTTACTAAAAAAGAAGAACTAAAACAAGAAATTATGAGTCGCACGGGTCGTGGTGTCACTTATTGGAATGGAAAAGGAGCTTATACAGATAGTGATTTATTTGTGTTAGTAACTTGTTTAAATAAATATGAAATTCGTACGTTAAAGAAAATTATTGAAGAAGTGGATCCCGATGCTTTTGTGATTTTAAATGAAGGTTCAAATATTTCTGGTGGATTTGAAAAAAGACTATAATTGAAATTTATTGTATTTTATTGTTTTGCGCTTTATGTGATAAAAAATAATAAAACGATATTGTACTTAATATTGCTTTATGATATATTTTAGATGCAATCAGGAGGAACCAAAATGAAACTAGTTATTGACTCATCAGATATCGGAAAAATTAAAGAGCTTAATGAATTATTAAATGTAGCCGGAGTAACTACAAACCCAACAATCATTACTAAATCAGGTCGCCCAGCAGAAGATGTGATTCATGATTTAATTGAAGTTTTAAATGAAGATCAATTGATTTTTATTCAAGTTGTGAAAACAGACTTTGATGGCATTATGGAAGAAGCAAAATATATCAATTCTTTAAGAGAAAAGAATATGGTTGTTAAGATTCCAGTAACTCATGAAGGATTAAAAGCCATTAAAGAATGCAAAAAACTTGGAATTAAAACTTTGGCAACTGCTATTTATACAGCTAATCAAGGTTTTATGGCAGCTTTAAATGGAGCTGATTATTTAGCACCTTATGTAAATCGTATGGAAAACTTTGGTGATGGAATTGGTCAAGTTTGTGATTTATTAGATATGTTACGTTTAAATAACTTACCAACAGAAGTTGTAGCAGCTAGCTTTAAAAATACTCGTCAAGTTCATGAATTATTCAAAGCGGGAATTCAAAGTGTAACTGTTCCAGTAGATGTAGCTTTCAATTTAATTGATCATCCTGCTACAGAAAACGCCGTAGATACTTTCTCAAAAGATTGGGAAAAAGCCTATGGTCGTAATTCATTAGTATAGAAATAATAAATAATATTAAACCACTTACTTTTAAAAGTAAGTGGCTTTTTTTGTTATGGAATGTAATGAAATTAAATCTATTTTTTATAAAAGCTTTGCTCCAACAAAAGCGTAAATAGACATAATAATTAAGAATAGAAGACCATATGGAAGAATTTTTCCTAATAATTTGGCATCTTCGCCTTCTTTTTTTACTGAACTTAAAGCAATGGCAATGGATTGTGGAGACATCATTTTACCAGCTGCAACTCCCATTGAATTTAGAGCAACAATCCAATATGTATTAGCATTTAATGCTTGTGCCGCACTTGCTTGCACAGCTCCAAAGAATACTCCTGAACTTGTTCCTGAACCTGTTACAAAACATCCTAATGCTCCAATCCAAGGAGCGACTAAAGGATAGAACGGACCAGTAATACTTATCGCAAAGTTGGCAATGCTAGCAATCATTCCAGCGTATCCCATGACTTTGGCACATCCAAGAACAGAACACATTGTAATCATAGTAGCTTTCATTTGTTTTAACGTTGATATGAATACAACTTTAAAATCATTCCATGTAGCTTTTTGGATTTTGCCACCAATAAAAGCAGATAAGAAAATCCAAACTCCAGGGGTGTTGATCCATGCAAAAGTTAATGTATTTGGATTATCACCACTATAGAATTGTACACTTGAACTAAATTGTGATAAGGCACTATTGATTGGCGCAATTAATTTAGATGTTAATAATAAGAAAACAAAAATGAAAATAAAAGGTGACCAAGCAACTAGACAAGACTTAACATCAAGTTTATTTTCGTTTTTAGGTAAATCCATTTGATATTCTGGATTTGGTTTTACTTTTGATCCTAATAAAATTGTAACTAAAAGAGAGCAAACACTACCAACAACTACAGCAAGTTCAGCTCCTACAAAGTTTCCAACGATAATCATAGGAATGAAAAAACTAAGTCCTGAAGCAAGAGTTGGAATCCATACTCCTTTCAATGCTTTAAATCCTTTTCCTGTTGCGATAACAATAAGAATCGGACACAACATGATAAAAGGAGCTAGTTGAATTGCAGTGTAAAACGACAAAGTTGTGTTTTCTAATCCGATTAAATTTGCAAGCGTAACAGTTGGAATACCAATGGATCCAAATGGAGTTGGCACACCGTTGGCAATTAAGCAAACTAAACAAGAAAAAATAGGATTAAATCCCATTGCATATAACATTCCAGCAGGAATCGCAATCGCAGTTCCAAATCCTGCCATCCCTTCCATAAATCCTCCAAAACACCATGCAAGAATTAATACAAGAATTCGTTTGTCATTTGTCATTGAACTTAACATTTGTTTGATGACTTCCATTGCACCTGTTTTTAATGTCAGATTGTATGTAAACATCGCAGCTACGATTACAAGGATAATTGGCCATATTGCATTTGCGAATCCTTCTATGGTAGCAGTGACAATATTGATCATTGGCATTTTCCATATTGTGAAGGCTAAGACAATCGCAACAAGCAAGGATCCCATTGCAGCTTTATAAGTAGGCATTTTAAGAACAATCAATGCCAAAATGAGCCAGATAATAGGTAATAAACCTAGCAAAAAGTATAAAAAATTCATAACTTTTCTCCTCCTGTTTCAAATTATATCAAATTCTTCCTTTGTATCATAAAAAATCTTATTTTTTTAGAAAAGGAATTGGATTTTAAACCTAAATGTTGTAAGATAGTGGTACAAAGTAGCATTTTGTGTTGAATAGTGGGGGGTGAAACACATGTTCATGGGCGAATTTGAGCATAATATTGATCGCAAGGGGCGATTGATCATGCCTGCAAAATTTCGCGAAGAGTTAGGTGAACGTGTGGTCGTAAACCGCGGATTAGATGGATGTCTATATGTATATACAATGGCCGAATGGGAAAAAGTATATGCGAAATTATCTGCGTTGCCTTCAACCAAAAAAGATGCACGTATGTATCAGCGTATGATGTTATCCAAAGCATCAGAGTGTGAAATGGACAGTCAAGGAAGAATTTTGATTCCATCATCTTTAGTCGCTTTGGCTGGACTAGAAAAGGAGTGTCTGATTATAGGAGTTGCCAATCATATAGAAATATGGGCTAAATCAACTTGGGAACAATTAGAAGAAGAACAAGATGGTTTATTTGAAGAAGTGGCAGAAAATATAACAGATTTATTTGGTTAATTATGGAACATGTAAGTGTATTATTAAACGAAACAATTGATATGTTGAATGTGAAAGATGATGGTATTTATGTAGATTGCACACTTGGCAGAGGGGGCCATAGTAGTGCAATCTTGAAAAGGTGTAAAAATGGTCATTTATATGCAATTGATTGTGATCAACAAGCCATTGATGAAAGCAGCGAACGTTTATTAAAAATAGGTTCTAATTTCACTTGTATTCATAATACTTTTGAAAATTTAGGAAATATTCTTGATTCACTAGGAATTGAAGGTGTTGATGGTATTTTGCTTGATTTAGGTGTTTCTTCGCCGCAATTTGATGATGAAAAAAGGGGTTTCAGTTATCGAATGGATGCGAGATTGGATATGAGAATGAATCAAGAACAGGAATTAGATGCCTGGAAAGTGGTAAATGAATATCCGGTCAGTGAATTAACACGCATATTCAAAGAATATGGAGAAGATCCATTTGCGTATAAAATCGCTTGTAGAATTGAAAAAGTTCGTGAAGAAAAACCAATTGATACAACACTTGAATTAGTGGATGTGATTCGAAGTGCTTTGCCTGAAAAAGTTCTTCATAAAAAAGGACATCCTGCTAAACGTATATTTCAAGCAATTCGTATTGAAGTTAATCATGAATTAGATCAGCTTGCAGTCGTTTTAAAAGAGGGGTTAAAACGATTGAATCCACAAGGAAGAATGGTTGTAATCACATTTCATTCATTAGAAGATCGAATGGTAAAAAATGTGTTTAAGGAAGTTGCAGTTCCTAAAAAAGTGGACAAACGATTACCAGAATTAAGGATAGAAAAATTAGATTATCAATTAGTAAATAGAAAACCGGTTACGGCAACAAATGAAGAGCTAAATAATAATAATAGAGCACATAGTGCTAAGCTCAGGGGAATAGAAAGGATAGAGTGAGAATGCGAAATAATAAAAAAAATAATAAGAAAAGAAGAATAAGAAAAGATATGTGGATTTACTGCGTATTCGCACTTTCACTATTGGTATTCTGTCTAGCACGTTTTGGATTAAAATCATATAATATTACTTTACAAATGAAAGAACAGGAACTTGCAGCTGAGGTTAATCAGAAACAAGAAGCAGTAAGTGAGCTAGAAACAGAGGTCAATAATCTACAAAATAAAACTCGTTTGTTAGGAATGCTTGACAGTTCCGTAAAAGACAATCAAAATAATGTTTATATTATTGGAACAGAATAGATGGGATTGACACTAAATGAAACAAACGAATAAAGGAATTTATCGTATTATAATGGTTATGCTTGTAATTGGGACATTAGTGATTGCTAATGTTCTTTTTACCATGGTTACGAAAAAACATATATGGTCAGGTGAAAATGCTTTGAACTCACAAATTGCTTCAAGCATTATTGAAGAAAAAGTTCAAGGTAAAAGAGGGACCATTTATGATCGAAATTATAATGTAATTGCACAACAAACAGTGGCGTATACAATTGTAGCTACGTTGCCTTCATATGATTCAAAAGGAAATATTGATGGACCCTATGATGAGTCAGGAAATCCTGCTTATGTTGAAGATACAGCAACTACCGCTAGAGCGCTTGCAAAAGTATTAAAGAATACTAAGCGTAAAACTTTGCAGGCTATTTTGGACAATGCTATTGAAGATGGTTTGATGCAAACGGAATTAGGAACTGGAACAAAACGTATTTCAAAAGAATTAAAAGAAAAAATTGAAAAGTTGAATTTATCGGGGATTACTTTCAAAGACGATGTATCAAGAAGCTATCCCGTTTCACCTTTTTCATCAAATTTAATTGGTTTTGCGTCTTATGATGAAGATGCTCAGACTATTGTTGGAAAAATGGGATTAGAACAAAGTATGAATGATATATTATCAGGAACAGATGGTTTTGTGCGGTATCAACAAACTGTTTCAGGGTCCGTTTTACCTGGCACAATAACAGTTTATGAAGAAGCAACCAATGGCGATAATGTTGTTTTAACACTTGATTCCAATTTACAAGAAACTGTTGAAAGTGTTATGAAATCAACAATGGAAGATAATGAAGCTGAAAAAGCATGGTGCTGTGTTATGGAAGTTGAAACGGGTGAAATCTTAGCTTGGGCAAGTTATCCTACATTTGATCAAAATCAGCCAATAGAAATTCCAAGTTACACAGATAATATTAGTGAAATGAATTTTGAACCCGGTTCCGTCATGAAAGTAATGACATATGCTACAGCGATTGATACAGGGGTATTCCCAGAAAACACATATTTTAGAGCTGGTGAATTTAATTATATGTATGATACTACAACCGGAAAAATCAAACGAACAAGTGAACCGGTTGAAGGATTTCCTACGATTCGCGATGCCTTGGAAAAAGATTTTGGTACGATTACATTTGAAACGGGACTCGCTTATAGTTCTAATGTTGGAATTTGTGAGTTACTTGCCAATTATGTAAATTATGATGACTTTGAATCGTATTTGAAAGCATTTGGTTTCTTCCAGGCAACGGATATTCCTTATGTAAATGAAACAACAGGATGGGAAAGTATGGACACTGTCATTGATTATTTATCAACTGGTTTTGGACAATCGAGTTCAATTACAGTTCTTCAGTTGATGCAAGCGTATAGTGCTATATTTAATGATGGAAATATGGTTCGTCCTTATGTTGTTAAGCAAATAGAAGATGGAGATTCTAATGAAGTTATAAAAAATTATGATACGGAAATTACAGGAACGCCAATTAGTCAAGAAACCGCATCTAAAATGAAAGACTTGATGAAAGATGTATTAAAAGAAGGAGCAAGTGGAGCTCGCTTTGCAATTGATGGAGTTGACATGATTGCTAAAACAGGAACAGGTGAATACTACGATGAAGAAACTGGTACATATAGTACATCAATTTATTCTTCAAGTATTATGGCAGCTGCTCCGTATGATGATCCTAAAATTATGGTTTATTGGGGAATGCTAAGTCCTAATTATGTTAATTATTCGGCAAGTTACTTTCAATCTATTATGCAAGCGGCATTAATTGCCGAAGGAATTAGTGGTGGAGATACACAATCAGATGATGATGGAGGAGAAAATTGGTCTACGTATACAATGCCAATGTTGATTAATCATACAAATGACTATGTAACAAATAAGCTTCAAGGAATTGATGTACCTAGTATAGTGATTGGAAATGGGCAAAATATTGTAAATCAATATCCTAAAAAAGATTCCTTAGTAACAAGTAATGATCGTATTTTTATTTTGACAGATGGTTCGGATATAACAATGCCAAATATGACGGGTTGGTCTTATAAAGATGTAAAGGTTTTTTGTGACCTTGTAGGAATAGAATTCAGTGCTTCTGGTCAAGGTCTTGTAAGTGAACAAAGCATTGAAGAAGGAAAACAAATTCAATCGAATACGAAGTTAGAAGTAAAACTAAGTTAAAATAATAGAATTTCTACATTATTTGTGATATTTTATGTTATTATAGATAAGTAAAAAAAGGAGACGTCAAATGAGCAAAAAACAAGTATATGCATCATTAGAAATCGCAGATCAAGAGGTTCGTTTAGTCGTTCTTGAAGTTTTTGATGGAAGATACAATGTATTGAGAACAGAAAAAGCTGCTTGTTCAGGAATTGAAAATCAAAAAATTGTTGATGAAGCAAGCGTTGTTATGTCAATACGTGAAGTTATGACCAATGCACAAGCTGCTTTAGGCTACCGCATTGAAAGAGTTTTATTAGCTATACCAAGTTTGAAGGTACAAAGAAACAACCAGAGAGTTCATATACAAATTGAAGATGGTACTAGAACCATTAGATTGTTCCATGTCCAACAAGGATATAATAAAGCTATTCAAAGAAAAGCTTCAGATGAAGTTGAATTTGTGAATATGAACCGTATTATTTATGAAGTAAATGGTATGGAAACAAAGAAACTTCCATTGCAGGAATCTTGTGATGATTTTTATATGAATGTCGATTTATTATATGCTGATAAAGAAACAATCTATTCGTATGCTAAGTGTGTAGAACAAGCAAATTTAGAGATTCTAGATTTATGTCTTGATTCGTATGCCATTGCCCAACAAACGGCTTGCTTGGAAATGAGTTATGATCGCATGATGATCCAATTGGATTTAGAAGCAAATCACTGTACTCTTTCTGTGTTCTCTAAAGGTCGTTTGATGAATACTACTTCTTTAAACACAGGTTATAACTGGTTTACATCGGAGTTAAAAGAAAAGTACAATTTGAGTGACGATATTTGTTATCGTTTATTACAAAATTTATTCCATAGCGATGAATCAAAGGCATCTGATATTATTGTTTATATTGGACAAAATGATGAGAATCGCGTGGAAATTACAGAAAAAGAATTAATGGAATCTTGTATGCCAAAGATTCGTTCTTGGATTGCGCAAATTAATGAAACATGCGCACCTATTGTAAAACAATCGAAATCTCGTTATATTTTAACTGGACAAGGCTCTAATATTAATGCATTCAAAGAATTAACGGGTTCTTTTAATGCGGAAGCAATTGTATATCAAGAAACTTGTATGGGAGCTAGAGATGGAAGTTATGTTTGTGGTCTTGGAATGGTTTATGCATGGAAAGAAATCAATAAGATTCGCAGTATAGATAAAATCAGTCCAAACAACAATGAATTAGAAGCAAGTATTGATGCTATCAGCCAACAAAGCCATAAAGGTGATGGTGGTTTTACTAAGAAATTGAAAAATGTAATTTTAACAGAAAGGAAATAGGTGTAAATATGACAGAATTTAATCAAGTAGCTAATATTAAAGTATTTGGAGTAGGTGGTGGAGGTTCTAATGCCGTAAACCGCATGGTTGCCAGTGGAGTTAAAGGTGTTGATTTCTACATTGCGAATACAGATGTACAAGTAATGAAAAACTCACCATGTGAAAACAAAATTGTTTTAGGAAAAGACACAACTAAAGGATTAGGAGCTGGGGGAAACCCTGAATATGGACGTAAAGCAGCTGAAGAAAGCGAATCAGAAATTCGTGAAGCTGTAAAAGGTGCAGACATGGTTTTCATCACTGCAGGAATGGGTGGTGGAACTGGAACAGGTGCAGCTCCATTAATTGCTAAGGCAGCTCGTGAAGAAGGTGCTTTAACAGTTGCTGTTGTAACTCGTCCATTCACTTTTGAAGGTAGAAGACGTGCAAACAACGCAAAAGAAGGAATCGAAGAATTAAAGAAATATGTTGATTCATTCATTATTGTTTCAAATGATAATTTATTAGAAGTTATCGGGCGTAAACCAATTGAAGAAGCATTCCAAGCGGCTGACAATGTATTAAGACAAGGTGTGCAAACAATTTCTGATTTAATCGCGGTTCCTGCATTAGTTAACTTAGACTTTGCGGATGTTCGTTCTGTAATGGCTAATCAAGGTCGTGCTTTAATTGGTATTGGTATGGCAGAAGGTGAAGACAAAGCTATTTCGGCTGCTGAAAAAGCAATTCAATCACCTTTACTTGAATCACAAATTCATGGGGCACAATCTGCAATTATCAATATTACAGGTGGAGATAAAGTTAGTTTATTTGATGCACAAAATGCTGTGGCAGTTATTCAAGATGCTGCTGGTGGAGAAATTGACTGTATTTTCGGTATCGCCATTAATGAACAACTTGGGGATGCTATCATTGTTACAGTTATCGCAACTGGATTCGAAGAAACAAAACAAATCAAGAAAAGAGCAGAAGCTGCAGCTGCAAATCAAAAGACGTATGTTCAACCAAAAGTCGCAACAACAACTGGAGTTGTAACAAGCGTTGAAGATATTGATCAAGATGAAGAAATTCCTAATTTTTTCTTTAATCGCTAATAAATGATATGAATTGAACCTCTTAGGAGGTTCTTTTTTTTCTGATTATTAAGAAATAATTAATTATTTCCAATATTTTGGTCAAAATCATATTTTGAATTAAAAAAAAATGATATAATACAAACTACAATAAGGGGAGATAAACATGAAGAAATATCAAATAGGACAAATAATTTGTGTAATATGTATTGCTTTTTTTATGTTCACACAAATTCGTATACCAAAAGAATCCGGGGCTAATTTTGAAGTTGTTTCTCAGACAACAATTGCCAAAGTAGATACTTCAACACTTCAACAACAAGATAACCTTGAAATTAAGCGATTTCTTTCTTTAAATCCAGAGGAATATGAATCGATTGTGTATTATAAAGACACAGATGCTATGAAGGCAAGTGAATTTGTCATTGTAAAATTCAAAAATAGTGATCAAGCCAATCAATTTCGCAATTCCATTGATCAAAGAATAGAAAACCAACAAAAAGTATTTGATGGCTACATTGAAGACCAAGCATCTTTGTTGAAACAATCTATAGTAGATATACAAGGAAATTATGCTTTGTATGCTGTTTTGCCAAATGCAAAAGAAGTTGATGAAACGTTTTTGTCAGTAATATAGGAGGAGAATATGTCTTTTAATAGTTTATTATTTGTATTTTTATTCTTGCCTGTATCTGTAATTCTTTCTTTTGTGTGCAAGAATAATAATCTTTTTATTGTTCTTATATCGTTTTTATTTTATGCATGGGGAAACCCTATTTCATTAGTATTACTTATTCTTTATATTTTATTAAATTATTTTACGGCTCTTTCTTTTGAAAAAGCAGAAGGAAAACAAAGAAAAATTACTTTGATTATTGCGATTGTTGTACAAGTTGCTGTCCTATTTATATATAAATATTTAGATTTTTTCTTGCCATTTATCAAAGTTGAATTACACGCACCTATTGGATTATCGTTTTTCACATTTAGTTGTCTTTCTTATTTACTTGATGTTTATTTTGGAAAATGTAATGCACAACATAATTTAATTCGCTTGGCTTTATATGTATCTTTTTTTGGCAAAGTTACTATGGGTCCTATTGTGCAATACAATGAAATGGTAGATCAAATTGACAATCACCCATTCCAAATTGATTTATTTTGTGACGGCATTAAGAAACTTTGCATCGGATTAACGAAAAAAGTAATTTTGGCTGATTCATTATCTTTAGTACATATGAATTTAATGGAATCTCAAAGCGTGCTTGGCTCTTGGCTTCTTGCGATTACATACATGCTTCAAATTTATTTTGATTTTAGTGGATATTCCGATATGGCAATTGGAATTGGTGAGATGTTTGGATTTAAATTTAAACAAAATTTTAATTATCCTTATATCGCAACTTCCATTCAAGATTTCTGGAGACGTTGGCATATTTCTTTATCTCTTTGGTTTAGAGATTACATTTATATTCCTTTAGGTGGTTCAAGGGAAGGAAATAATAAATATATTCGCAACATCTTCGTGGTATGGCTTCTTACTGGTTTATGGCATGGAGCTAATTGGACTTTTATTGTATGGGGGTTATATTTTGCGGTTTTACTTCTTTTTGAAAAGTTTGTTTTGAAAAAGTTTTGGGATAAAGTGCCTAAATTTATATGCCATATTTATACATTATTTTTAGTGTTAATTAGCTGGATTTTCTTTATGAGTGATAGTTTATCATCGGCTTTCCAATGTATTTTACATATGTTTGGAATGCAAGCATCACTATTAGACTCAGTTGCTTTATTTAATTTGAAAAGTTCATTCATTTTATTAGTTATTAGTATATTATTTTGTCTTCCAATTCGAGATAAAATAGAATCATTTATTTGTTCAAAATGGAAACAAAAAGGAATGATAGGACTTGTAGTTGTTTACCTTGTTGTATTTTTAGTAAGTGTAAGTTTCATGATTTCAAGTTCATTCCATTCGTTTTTATATTTTGCGTTCTAGAAAGGAAATGAATATGGAAAAACAAAAGTTAATTTTATCACGGCTATTGATGCTTGTTATGATTCCTATCATTGTCTTGACTATGATTATAAATATTGTTGTACCTGACAAAAAAATAAGTGAAGTAGAAAATCGTTCTTTACAAAGTTTCCCGGCTTTTTCGGTTAATTCGTTATTAAATGGTGAATTTGAAAAAGATATGGGAAATTGGTTTAGTGATCAATTTGTAGGAAGAAATACATTATTGCATATTAAATATATCGTTAATAAAATGACGGGTGTTAAACAAATGGATAATGTGTTCTTGTCTTCTTCATTGATTGAACAAGCGAGTTCAGCTAATGCAGGACAATTGTCTCGTAATTTAGATAGTATTAATTCTTTTTATGCGAGTCATGCTAATTTGAATTTTCAATTTCTATTGATTCCTAATGCCGTAAGTATTCAATCAGATTTAGTTCCTAAATACGCATATACTGAAGATCAAAATCAACAAATGGATACCATTTATGGAAAATTAGATCAAAACATAAAAAATGTTGATGTTCGTTCCGTTTTGAAATCACATGCTGATGAATATTTATATTATAAAACAGATCATCATTGGACTAGTTTAAATGCATTTTATACGTTTCAAGAATTTGCAAAAGCATCAGATTTAGGGAAAGTTAAAAAATCAGACTATAATGTGTATCCAGTAAAGACAGATTTCAAGGGAACATTGGCAAATAAAACAGGTTCAGTGGGTTTAAAAGATACGATAGAAATATATGTACCAAAAGAAAATAGTGACTACATTTATACGAATACAGCAGCTTCGATTAAATCTCGTTCACTTTATTCATTAGAAGCATTGGATTCATCCAATCCGTATAATGTATTTTTAAGTGGAAATGCTCCATATGCCAAACTAGAAATGAATAATGACTCACAAAAACATTTGTTGGTTTTCAAAGATTCATATGCGAATGCGTTTATTCCTTTCTTAGTTCCATACTATCGTACTATTACAATTGTGGATCCACGATACTACTTTGATGACATTGAGAGTGTAGTTACTAAAGAATGTATTTCTGATGTTTTATATTTATATAATGCAAATACCTTTGTACAAGATACATCGCTTTCAGATGTATTAGGAGAATAGTATATGAAAAAGAAAAAAGTAATAGGAATTAGTATCGTTGTAATTGCTCTAATAATTGGATGTGTATGTTTTAATATGTTTTCACAGTCCAAAACAGATAAAGGAATTGCGTATTTGCAAGCACAAGAAAAATTAAAGGTAGAAGATATTCAAGAAGAATTAAATAAGAAAAAACAAGCTGAATTACAAAGTGCAGTTGAACAAGGAAATTTAGATGTATTTAGTTTAGTTGATGATTTTGTTTTTTATGGTGATTCTCGTGTAATGGGATACTATGTTTATAATCTATTAGATGCTAATCGTATTTTTGCAGGTAGTGGAAATACATTGTACAACGTTAGTGATTGGGATGAACAATTAAGAAGTTTAAATCCATCGAATGTTTTTATTTCTTATGGAGTAAATGACATGGGAAGTGATTTGGATAATGATTATGAAGGTGGATATGAGGGGTTAGCTAAAGTACAAATGAATCATATTTTAGAAATAGTTCCGAATGCTTCTATTTATTTGTGCTCTATTATTCCTTGTTCACCAGAAGTTACAAAAGAAAAACCGTATTGGGCAAAGTATGAAGATTATAATTCTAAACTTCAAAAAGCATGCAATGCAGTTGAAGCTTGTACATATGTTGATGTGACTGGTTTAGCAGATGGTGGAAATGCCAATATTTATTCTGGAGATGGAATTCATTTTTCACCGTCATTTTATACAGATTGGTTAACGGCAATTGTTAATAAGATGGATTAATGGCTATGAATCATAGCCATTTTTTTTGTCTACATAAAACCCCCAGATATTCTGGGGGTCAGGAAAAGCTTT